>DATLTN010000031.1 GCA_035533595.1 Acidimicrobiales bacterium | reverse complement strand
TCATCCCTCACGCGGCGTTGCTGCGTCAGGCTTTCGCCCATTGCGCAAGATTCCCCACTGCTGCCTCCCGTAGGAGTCTGGGCCGTGTCTCAGTCCCAGTGTGGCTGATCGTCCTCTCAGACCAGCTACCCGTCGTTGCCTTGGTAGGCCGTTACCCCACCAACAAGCTGATAGGCCGCGAGCCCCTCCCGAAGCGGAATCCATTTCCTCACCTCCCCATGCGAGGTGGTGGGGACATCCGGTATTAGCAGCGGTTTCCCACTGTTATCCCGGTCTTCGGGGCAGGTTGCTCACGTGTTACGCACCCGTTCGCCACTAGATCTTCATCGGTGTTACCACCGAATGGATCTCGTTCGACTTGCATGTATTAAGCACGCCGCCAGCGTTCGTCCTGAGCCAGGATCAAACTCTCCATCGAGACCTCACGGTCGCCTTGCGGCTCCCGCTTTGATCTGGAGAGTCGGCCACGGGCTCTCGCCCATGACCAACTGGCACAAGAACGGTTTCGTTGTCCGTTCTCAGTGCATTGACTTCTAGTTGGCGCAGAGTACGAAGCTCTGCCCAACCGTGTGCGGCCCGATCGTCCGAAGACGCCGAGCCGCCCGCACTGGCTTTTGGCTGTTCCTATTCCGTTCTCAAGGAGCGACGGGGACACGCTTCCTAAAGGAAGGCGGTGTCGAGACGCTCTCAGGCTCGATCTGAAAACCAGATCATGAGCCCTCAATTGCTTCACAGAGCGGCATCACCGCACCTGTCCGCGTCGCCCGGGTGGCCCTATCAGCCTCCCGAGCGGCTTGTTACCTTACCACCGTCTCCGCAGCTGTCAAACCGCTGTTCGGACGGGGCCGCGAGACGTTCTGATCGCCCGTCACCGCGTAGCGCCACAGTAGCGCACCATCGGCCCCCGCCTTCGCGGAGAGACCGACACGGGTTCCCCTGAGCGGCGCTGCCGGCGGCGCAAAACCGTCGCTGACCAGGGTGATCCCGTGGTCGCCGGTGACGAGGTCGGCACCGTCATCTGCACGGACGATGCCGAACGCCTGACAGAGGCGGGCCGGGCCGGAGCAGAGGTCGACGTCGCGCCGGGCTGCGGGGCGCAACGCCCGCATCTCCTCGAGGCCCTCGAGGGGGGCGAGCGCCCGCAGCAGCACCGCGCTCGCGACGCCCGCCTCACGGCAGACGACGTTGGCGCAGAAGTGCATCCCGTAGGTGAAGTACACGTAGAGGTGTCCCGGCGGACCGAACATCGTGGCGTTGCGGGGCGTCTTCCCCCGGTAGGCGTGGCTCGCCGCGTCGGAGGCGCCGGCGTAGGCCTCGACCTCGACGATGCGCGCCACGCGACGGCCGCGCACGAGGAGGAGGTTGAGGAGCTTCGGAGCGACGGTGGTCGAATCGCCCTCGAAGAAGGAGAGGTCGAGCGTGAGAGGGTCGCTCACCGGGTGAGCGAGGTGGCCCGTGCGGCGTCCTGTTCGATGCGCCCGCGGAACTGGCCGAGCTGGGTCGCGACGGCCTCGACTCCCCCTCCGCCCGGTGAGACCCTGCGCGTGAGTGCGGAGCCGGTCCGAAAGAGGGCAGCCGCTTCGGGGCCGAGGCGCTCGTCCGCCGCGACGAGCTCGGGAAGGGGCACCCCCTCGTCGAGCGAGCGCCAGACGAGCTCGGCGACCACCCCGTGCGCTTCACGGAAGGGCAGCCCGCGCTGCACGAGCCATTCGGCGAGGTCGATCGCGACGAGCGCCGGGGAGTCGGCGGCGGCGAGCATCGCCTCGGTGACGAATTCGATCGAAGAGATGAGCCCCGCCATCGCCGGCAGCGCCAGTGTGACCTGGTCCACCGCATCGAACAGCGGCTCCTTGTCCTCCTGGAGATCGCGGTTGTAGGCGAGCGGCAGCCCCTTCATCGTGGCGAGGAAGCCGGCGAGGTGGCCGATCAGCCGCCCCGCCTTGCCGCGGGCGAGCTCGGCGATGTCCGGGTTCTTCTTCTGGGGCAGCATCGAGCTCCCCGTCGACCAGGCGTCGGCGAGGCGGTAGAAGCCGAACTCCTCGCTCGCGAAGATGACGACCTCCTCACCCATCCGGGAGAGGTGCACGCCGAGGAGCGCGAGGTCAAAGAGCGCCTCGGCGGCGAAGTCGCGGTCCGACACGGCGTCGAGGGAGTTCTCGAAGGGGCCCGTGAAGCCGAGCTCGGCGGCAACACCTGCGGGGTCGAGCGGGAAGGTCGAACCCGCGAGCGCACCGGCGCCGAGCGGCGAGGTCCCGAGCCGCCGGTGCGAGTCGACGAGGCGGTCGAGGTCGCGGCTCAGCGCCCAGCCGTGCGCGAGCAACTGGTGGGCGAGGAGGACGGGCTGGGCGCGCTGAAGGTGGGTGTAGCCGGGGAGGTAGGTCGTGCCCGCCTCCTCGGCGCGCGCCAGCAGTGCCCGCTCGAGCGCGACGACGCCCTCGGCCACCTCCGCGAGGGCGCCGCGCACGTAGAGGCGGGTCGCCGTGGCCACCTGGTCGTTGCGGCTCCTCCCGGTGTGCACCTTGGCCCCCGTCGGGCCGCAGAGCTCACCGAGGCGCCGCTCGAGGGCGCTGTGGACGTCTTCGTCCTGCTCCTGGAAGGCGAACTCGCCGCGCGCGAGCTCACCGTCGATCGCGTCGAGGCCCGCGGAGAGCGCCTCGACCTCCTCCTCGCTGAGCACCCCGGCACGGCCGAGACCGCGCACGTGCGCGAGCGAGCCGCGCACGTCGTGACGTGCGAGCCGGCGGTCGAAGCCGAGGCTCGCCGTATAGGCCATCATCGGCTCGGCCGGCGCGTCGCGCATGCGACCCGCCCAGAGCGTCATCGCGTCGGTCCGCCCGCTCCCTCACCGTCGACCCCCTGGCGCCGCGCCCAGGTCGCGAGGCCGAGGCCGAAGATCCGGGTGAAGCCCTCCGCGTCGGCGTGGCGGAAGGTGTCTGCCGCGTCGTAGGTGGCGAGGCCGTAGTCGTAGAGGCCCACCGGGCTGCGGCGGCCGGTGACCTCGTGACCGCCACCAGGGGTGAAGCGGATCCGCACCTCTCCGCTGACGTGGCGCTGGGTGCTCGCGACGAAGGCGGAGAGCGCCTCGCGAAGCGGCGAGAACCAGAGACCGTCGTAGACGAGCTCGGCGAAGCGCGGCTCGAGGCAGAACTTCTCGTGCGCGACGTCCCGCTCGAGGGTGAGCCCCTCGAGGTCCTGGTGGGCGAGGATGAGTGCGAGCGCGGCGGGCGCCTCGTAGACCTCACGGCTCTTGATCCCGACCCGGCGGTTCTCGACGATGTCGATCCGGCCGTAGCCGCGGGCACCGACGGTCGCGCCGAGCTCGTCGATCAGCGCGACGAGGCCGAGCTGCTTGCCGTCGAGACTCACCGGGACGCCGGCCTCGAAGCCGATCGTCACCTCGACCGGCTCAGAGGCCTTCTCGACGGTGAGCGCGAAGACGTCACTGGGCGGCGGGTTCCAGGGGTCCTCGATCACCCCGCACTCGATCGCCCGGCCCCAGAGGTTCTCGTCGATCGAGTAGATCCGCTCCTTGGTCGCGGTGATCGGGACGCCCTCGCGCGCCGCGTAGTCGATCGTCTCCTCGCGGGTCATCCCCCACTCCCGCACCGGGGCCACGATGCCGAGATCGGGAGCGAGCGAGCGCGTGCCGACCTCGAAGCGCACCTGGTCGTTGCCCTTGCCGGTGCAGCCGTGCGCCACCGCGGTCGCGCCGTGGCGGCGCGCCTCGGCCACGAGGTGGCGGACGATCACCGGGCGAGAGAGGGAGGAGACGAGCGGGTAGCGCCCCTCGTAGAGGGCGTTCGCCTGCAGCGAGGGGAGGACGAAGTCACTCGCCAGCTCGTCCTTCGCGTCGATCACCACCGCCTCGATGGCGCCGGCGGCGAGGGCGCGCGAGCGGATCTGCTCGAAGTCGGCCTCCCCCTGGCCGACGTCGACGGCGACCGCGATGACCTCGTAGTCCCGCTCGGCGCGCAGCCAGTGCACCGCCACCGAGGTGTCGAGTCCCCCTGAGTACGCGAGCACCACCCGTTCTGCCACCGTTCCTCCGTTTCTGTCGTTCGATCTGTGCGTGCGGTTTCCGGACCTGCGACTTCGGCTAGCGCCCGGCAAGCTCCCCGATGCGCTCGGCGAGGGCGGCGCCACCGACCTCCTCGCTCGCGACGGCGAGGATCGTGTCGTCACCCGCGACCGTACCGAGCATCCCGTCGAGCGGCGTGCGGTCGAGCGCCGAAGCGACGACGTGCGCGGAACCGGGCGGCGTGCGCAGCACCACCAGGTTCGCCGACACCGCGAGGTCGACGACCCATTCACCGAGCACGCGGCGGAGGTGATCGAGCGGCGCGACCTGGTCCTTCGGCAGCTCGGCGATCGCATAGACCTGGCGTTCGACACCGGGCATGCGCACCTTCACCGCGCCGAGCTCCTCGAGGTCGCGCGAGACCGTCGCCTGCGTCGCCGGTACTCCCGCCTCGGCGAGCAGCTCGACGAGCTGCGGCTGGCTCGTCACCGCGTGCTCCGCGAGCAGCTGCGCGAGGAGGTGCTGCCGCCGGTTCTTCGGGACACGGCTCACCGCCCCGTCCCGGTGAGGAAGGCGAGCAGGCCGCGGATCGAGTGCATGCGGTTCTCGGCCTGCAGGAAGACCCGGCTGCGCGGGCCGTCGATGACCTCGGCGGCGATCTCCTCGCCGCGGTGCGCCGGCAGGCAGTGCAGGACGATCGCCTCGGGGGAGGCGAGCGAGAGGAGCGCCTCGGAGATCGTGTAGCCGGAGAAGGCCCGCCGTTTGGCCGCGGCCTCGGCCTCCTCCCCCATCGAGACCCAGACGTCGGTGTAGAGGACGTCGGCGTCGCGCGCCGCCTGCTCGGGACTGTCGCAGACGACGAGCTCGCCGCCGAGAGCGGCCGTCGTCGTGAGGTCCTCCGGCTCGGGCGCGTAGCCGGCGGGCGAGGCGACCTTCAGCGTCGCGCCGACGCGCGCGAGGGCGAAGGCGAGGGAGCGGCAGACGTTGTTCGCGTCGCCGATGTAGGCGACGACGCGGCCCGGGAGCTCGCCGAGGCACTGCTCGATCGTGAGCAGGTCGGCGAGCGCCTGGGTGGGGTGCTCGCGGTCCGAGAGGAGGTTCACGACCGGGACCGGGGAGTGCTCCGCCCCGAGGGCCGCCACCATCCGCTCGAGCGTGCGGTGCTTCGCGACGCGCGCGCCGATCACCGCGTAGAAGCGCGCGAGCACGAGGGCGATGTCCTCGACCGACTCGCGGACGTCGAAGCCCACCTCCTCGCCGCGAATCGTCACCGGGTGGCCGCCGAGCTGCACGACGGCCATCTCCGAGGCGTTTCGGGTTCGCGCCGAGGGGTGCTCGAAGAGGAGGGCCGCGCCCTTGCCGGTGAGGGACTGGGGCAGCTCCGGGCGCGAGGAGAGCGCGAGGATCTCGCGCACCTCGGCGCCGTCGAGGTCGGCCATCGAGAGCAGGTGGCGGGTCACTGCACGGCCCCGAGCGCCCGGCCGATCGCCGCGCCGAGCAACGCCGCCGCCTCATCGCACTCCGCAGCGCTCACGACGAGCGGCGGCGCGAGGCGCACCACGCCGGGCGCCGGCGCGTTCACGACGAGGCCGTGCTCGAGGCAGTCGGCGACGATCGCCCCGGCGTCGAGGCCCTCGGTGAGCACGACGCCGAGAAGCAGTCCCGCGCCCCGCACCCCCGCCACGCCGGGCGCGCCGTTGAAGGCCGCCTCCAGCTGCGCGCCCCGCTCGCGGGCGAGGGCGGGGACGTCGAGGGCCTGCATCGTCTGCAGGGTGGCGCGCGCCGCCGACATCGCGAGCGGTTGGCCGCCGAAGGTGGTGCCGTGGTCGCCGGGGGCGAAGGCGGCGGCGACCTCCGCACGCGCCCAGCAGGCGCCGACCGGCATCCCGTTGCCGAGGGCCTTGGCCATCGTCACGATGTCGGGGAGGATCCCCTCCTCCTGGAAGGCGAACCAGCGCCCCGTGCGGCCAAGGCCGGTCTGGATCTCGTCGAGGATGAGGAGGATGCCGAGCTCGTCGCAGAGCTCGCGGGCCGCGGTGAGGTAGCCCTTCGGCGCGGGGATCACCCCGCCCTCACCCTCGATCGCCTCGAGGAGGATGCCGCCGACCACGCCCGGGTCGGCCGCCGAGCGCAGCGCCTCGAGGTCGCCAAAGGCGACGTGGCGGAAGCCCTCGGGGAGGGGCGCGAAGGGCTCGTGCTTGGCGGGCTGGCCGGTCGCGTGCAGCGTCGCCAGGGTCCGCCCGTGGAAGGAGCCGTAGGCGGAGACGACCTGGTGGCGGCCACGGCCGCCGAAGCGCCGCGAGAGCTTGATCGCGCACTCGTTGGCCTCGGCGCCCGAGTTGCAGAAGAAGACCTGGCCGCCGGCGGGGCTGCCGTCGCCGATCAGCTCGTCGAGGAGCGTCGCGACCTCCTCGTTGAGGCCGGTCTCGAACAGGTTGGAGACGTGCAGCAGCGTCCCCGCCTGGGCGGCGATCGCGTCGCGCACCGCGGGGTGGGAGTGGCCGAGCGAGGTCACGGCGATCCCGGAGAGGAAGTCGAGGAAGACCCTCCCCCGGTCGTCGGTGAGACGACAGCCCGCGCCCGAGACGAAGCGCACGGGGGCGGGGCGGTAGGTCGGCATCAGCATGCTCGTCATCTCGCCACCACCATTGTCCCCACCCCTTCCTCGGTGAACAGCTCGACCAACAGCGCGTGCGCGACCCGGCCGTCGAGGATGTGCGCGCTCGCGACCCCGTTGCGCACCGCCTGCGCGCAGGCCGCGGCCTTCGGGATCATCCCCTCGTTCACCGAGCCGTCGGCGATCAGCCCGGCGAGCTCGGCCGCGCCGAGGCGGCCGATCACGCTCGCGGCGTCGCCACGATCGCGCCGGATCCCGGTGACGTCGGTGAGAAAGACGAGCTTCTCCGAGCCGAGCGCCTCGGCGACCGCGCCCGCGACGGTGTCGGCGTTGATGTTGTAGGCCTGGCCAGAGGCATCGCTCCCGATCGTGGCGATCACCGGCACGAGCCCGTCCGCGAGCAGGCGCAGCGGGAAGGCGGGGTCCACCGCGACGACGTCGCCGACGAAGCCGAGGGCCGCGTCGTGCGCCTCGGCGGTGATGAAGCCGGCGTCCTCACCGGTGAGGCCGACGGCGAGCGGCCCGTGGACGTTGATCGCCCCGACGATGTCGCGGTTCACCTTGCCGACGAGCACCATGCGGACGATCTCGAGGGTCTCGGCGTCGGTGACCCGCAGCCCGTCGACGAAGCGCGGCGTCATCCCGAGTCGCCCCATCAGCTCGCCGATCTGCGGCCCGCCGCCGTGCACGACGACGGGGAGCATGCCGACCGAGCGCATCAGCACGACGTCCTCGGCGAAGCTCGCGAGCGCCGCCTCGCCGCCCTCGGTGCCGGCGAGCGCGTTGCCGCCGTACTTCACGACGACGACCTTGCCGGAAAAGCGGCGCATGTAGGGGATCGCCTCGGTGAGCACCGCGGCGGAGAGCTCGTGGGGGACGGCCATCACGAGGTGCGCATGTTCTCGTCGATGTAGCCGTGGCCGAGGTCGGTGGTGAGCACCGTCGCGGAGAAGTCCCCGAGGTGCAGGTCACAGCGGAGCTCGATACGCCCGCCGGCCATGTGCGCAGCGACCGCCTGGCGGTCGTGCTCGATCCCGACGCCGCCCGAGCAGACCTCGATGCCGCCGTAGGAGACCGAGACGCGGTCGAGATCGAAGGCCGACCCCGAGGCGCCGAGCTCAGAGACGACGCGCCCCCAGTAGGGGTCGGCGCCGTAGAGCGAGGTCTTCACGAGCAGGCTGAGGGCGACCCTGCGCCCTGCGGCGCGCGCGTCGGCGTCGCTCGCCGCGCCGCGCACCTCGATCGCCGCCACCTTCGTCGTCCCCTCGGCGTCCTCGGCGAGCTGGCCGGCGAGGTCGGCGCAGGCCTCGGCGAGCGCACCGGCGAGCTCCTTGTCGGTGACGGCGCGGCCAGCACCGCTCGCGAGCACGATCACGGTGTCGTTGGTCGAGGTGCAGCCGTCGACGACGAGCTCGTTGAACGAGTCGCGCACGCCGAGCCGCAGCGCCGCGTCGAGGGCCTCGGGCGTGGCCGCGGCGTCCGTCGTAAGGACGCAGAGCATCGTCGCCATGTGTGGGGCGATCATCCCCGCCCCCTTCACCATCCCGCCGACGGAGAAGCCCTCGCGCTCGACGAGCACCGTCTTCGCGTGGGTGTCGGTGGTGAGGATCGCCGTGGCGGCCCGCCCGCCCTCCTCGGCTCCCCCGCCGAGCCCCGCGACGGCGGCGGGGAGCGCGCCGAGCAGCCGGTCGATCGCGAGGGGGATGCCGATCAGCCCCGTCGAGCAGACGAGGATCTCCGCGGGGCGGCAGCCGAGCTCGGTGGCGAGCGTCGCGCAGGTCGCCTCGGCGGCCTGCACCCCGGCAGCGCCGGTGGCCGCGTTCGCGCAGCCGCTGTTCAGCACCACGGCGCGCACCCGCCCGCCGCTCGTCGCGAGGTGGGCGCGACTCACGAGCACGGGCGCCGCGGCGGCGCCGTTGGTCGTGAAGACCGCGGCCGCGGCGACCGCGCCGCCCGCGGCGGCGACGACCGCGAGGTCGAGGTCGCCGGAGGCCTTGATGCCCGCCGCGACGCCGTTCGCGAGGAAGCCCGCGGGCGCGGTGACGCTCACGGCATCACAGCGACGCGCGGCAGGCCGAGCGTCTCCTCGAGGCCGAGGGCGACGTTCGCCGCCTGCAGGGCCTGGCCGGAGCCGCCCTTGGTGAGGTTGTCGAGCGCCGAGAGCACGAGCACGGTGCCGGTCCGCTCGTCGAAGCGGGCGGTGATGCGCACGGTGTTCGCGCCGTAGGTGTGGCGGGTGGCGGGCACCTCCCCGCCCACCTGCACGAAGGGCTCGCCCTCGTAGGCGGCGGCGAGCGTCTCGAGGAGCGACGCGGTCGAGCAGGGACTGGTCGGCCGTGCGTAACAGGTGGCGAGGATCCCCCTCGTCATCGGCGCGAGGTGCGGCGTGAACAGCACCTGGGCGCCGATCGTCTGTTCGATCTCGGGCGTGTGGCGGTGGTCGAGCAGCCCGTAGGCGGTGAAGCTCTCGTTCACCGTCGCATGGTGCGTCGATTCCCGGAGCTCGCGCCCCGCCCCGGAGGTCCCGCTCGCGGCGTCGACGATGATGCCGCTCGGCTCGATCACGCCGCCCTTCACGAGCGGCGCGAGGGCGAGCGAGGCGGCGGTCACGTAGCAGCCCGGCGAGGCGATGAGCCGCGCCCCGGGGAGCTCGGCGCGCGTCAGCTCGGGGAGGCCGTAGACGGCGCGGGCGAGCAGGTCGGGGCGGCTGTGGGTGAAGCGGTACCAGCGCTCGTAGAGCGCAGGGTCCTTCAGCCGGAAGTCCGCCCCGAGGTCGACGACGAGGCCCACCTTGTCGACGAGCGCTCCCACGACCTCCTGGGAGCGCCCCGACGGCACCGCGACGAAGACGACGTCACAGCCGAGCGCGGCGTCGAGGTCGGTCGGCCCGAGCACGAGGTCGCCGTAGGGCACCTCGAGGCCGGGATAGATGGAGGCCACCGTGCTGCCGGCGCTCGACGCCGCCTGCGCGAGCGCCACCTCGAGCTCCGGATGGCCCGCGAGCAGCCGCAGCAGCTCCGCACCGAGATAGCCCGACCCGCCGACCACCGCCGCCTTCATGGCATAAGCATACGATAAATCGGATGGCTATGCAGACAGTCCCTCCGCACCGCACCAGCGGGAGGCGGGGCCCCCGCTCGGCACCGCGACGGCACCGTCGGCGGCGGCCCCCCGGTCAGGCGGTGACGCCCACCTCGTCGAGGCGGCGCTTGGCCTCGGCATAGATCTCGGGAGCGAGCGGGCCCTTCTCCACGGCGGCGACGTTGGCGGCGAGGTGGTCGGGGTTGCGCGTCCCGACGATCGTCGTCGACAGCGCCGGGTGGGTGATCGTGAAGCGGAGCATGAACTCCGTCGCCGGCGCGCCGTCGGCGATCTCGGCGAGCTTCGCGGCCTCGTAGGCGTTCCAGGACTCCTCCGCGCCGTGACCGTCACCGGGCTGGCCCTTCGCGACGCCGCCGCGGATCACCGTGCCGGCACCGGCGTCGGCCGCCTCGGAGATCGGCTTCTCGTGCTCGCGCTGGAGCGCCGAGTAGGGGATCTGGAAGACGTCAAAGACGCCGAGGTCGACGAGGTCGGGGAGGTTCGGCAGCGTCGAGGAGGAGCCGATGTAGCGGACCTTGCCGTCCTTTTGCAGGGAGAGCAGGGTGTCGATGACGCCCTCCTGCTCGAGCACCTCCTTGGAGGGGCTCGCGTGCAGCTGCACGAGGTCGAGGTGGTCGGTCTTCATGCGGCGCAGGCTCTGGTCCACCCCGGCGAGGATGTTCTCCCTCGTGAAGACGTGCGGGCGGCGCTCCCCCGGCTGCGGCTCGGCCGCCCCGACGAGGCAGCCGCACTTGGAGGCGAGGAAGTACTCGTCGCGGCGGTGCGAGATGAACTTGCCGATGCTCTCCTCGCTCTCGCCGTAGTCGATCGAGGTGTCGATGTAGTTGATGCCGGAGTCGAGGACCGCGTTGAGGACCCGCTCGGACTCCTCCGGGGTGATCGGGCGGCCGCGGCGGCCGTCGTCGCCGCGCAGTTCCATCGCGCCGAAGCCGAGGACGGTGACGTCGAGGCCGGTGCGGCCGAGGGTACGGGTGGGGATCGCCATGGTTGCCTCCG
This sequence comes from Acidimicrobiales bacterium, assembly GCA_035533595.1. Classification (NCBI taxonomy): domain Bacteria; kingdom Bacillati; phylum Actinomycetota; class Acidimicrobiia; order Acidimicrobiales; species Acidimicrobiales bacterium. The sequence goes on along the minus strand of DATLTN010000031.1, from coordinate 104,228 downwards.
AGGGGTCAGGCCTGCTCCGAACCTACTCCCCCGCCACGCGGCGCAGCCGGGCGGCGGGCGAGCGCCCCTTGGCACGTCGAGGAGGCGATCCTCGACACGGGCACAAGGAGCGGCCCGACCCGCCCGTAGCGCGATCAGCCGGCGTCGAGGGCGGCGCGCAGCGTGGCGACGAACGCGGCCGCGCCCTCCGGGCCTTCGCCGTCGAGGAGGCGGCGCACGAGCGCCGAGCCGACGACCACGCCGTCGGCGACGGTGCAGGCCTCGGCGGCCTGCTCGGGGCTCGAGACACCCACGCCGACCAGCACCGGGGTGTCGGTGAGCGACCGGCAACGACCGGCGATGGTGAGCGCCGAGGCGGCGAGGCTGGCGCGCACCCCGGTCACGCCCATCAGCCCGACGGCGTAGACGAAGCCGCGGCTCGCCGCGCAGATCGCCGCCAGGCGGTCGTCGGGGGTGGTGGGGGCGGCGAGGAGGACGGCGTCGACCCCCGCCGCGGCGGCCTCGGTGCGCCACTCCCCCGCCTCGTCGAGGGGGAGGTCGGGGAGGATCGCGCCGGCGACGCCCGCGGCGGCGATCTCGCGGGCCATCCGCCGGTAGCCGGCGCGGGCGACGATGTTCACGTAGGTCATCACCGCGACCGGCACGTCGGCGTCGAGGTGGGCGAGCTCGCCGAGGATGCCGGCCGGCGTCGTGCCGGCGGCGAGGGCGCGCTCGGAGGCCTCCTGGATCACCGGGCCGTCCATCACCGGGTCCGAGAAGGGGATCCCCACCTCGACGGCGTCGGCGCCGGCCGCCGCGAGGGCGCGCACGACGTCCAACCAGTCCCCGCCGAGGCCGCCGGTGACGTAGGGGACGAGGAGCTTGCGCCCCGCGTCGCGCGCGCCCCGCAAGGTCTGTTCGAGGCGCCCCGGCGCGGCCGCGACGGGGGTCACGAGGCGCTCGGCGAAGCTCAACCGAGGCGCTCCATCAGCTGCGCGACGTCCTTGTCGCCGCGCCCCGACAAGGTGACGAGCACCGTCGCCCCACGGGCGACCTCACCCGAGGCGGCGGCGCGCACCAGCCAGGCGAGCGCGTGCGCCGGCTCGAGGGCGGGGAGGATCCCCTCGGTCTCGGCGAGCAGCCGGAAGGCGGCGACGACCTCCTCGTCGTCAACCGACTCGTAGTGCGCCCGCCCCGTCGAGGCGAGGTGGGCGTGCTCGGGGCCGACGCCGGGGTAGTCGAGCCCCGCGGAGATCGAGTGCGCCTCGAGGATCTGGCCCTCCTCGTCCTGGAGGAAGCGGGAGCGCATCCCGTGCACGATCCCCGGCAGGCCGTGGCCGATCGCCGCGCCGCCCGCGGCCTCGACGCCGACGAGCTCGGCGGCGGTGTCGGCGAAGCCGGCGAAGGTCCCCGCCGCGTTCGAGCCGCCGCCGACGCAGGCGACCACGACGTCGGGGTCGCGCCCGAGCAGCTCGCGGCACTGCCCCGCCGCCTCGTCGCCGACGACCCGTTGGAACTCGCGCACCATGTAGGGGAAGGGGTGAGGGCCGACCACCGAGCCGATGCAGTAGTGGGTGCTCTCGACGGTCGCGACCCAGTCCCTGAGCGCCTCGTTGATCGCGTCCTTCAGGGTCTTCGAGCCCGACGAGACGGGGCGGACCTCGGCGCCGAGCAGGCGCATGCGGAAGACGTTCAGCTCCTGGCGGACGACGTCGACCTCGCCCATGTAGACGACGCACTCGAGGCCGAGGAGCGCCGCCGCGGTCGCGCTCGCGACGCCGTGCTGGCCCGCCCCCGTCTCGGCGAGGAGGCGGCGCTTGCCCATCCGCTTGGTGAGCAGCGCCTGGCCGAGGACGTTGTTGATCTTGTGCGAGCCGGTGTGCGCGAGGTCCTCGCGCTTCAGGAGCACCTCGACGCCGAGGCGCTCGGAGAGGCGCGCGCAGCGGGTCACCGGCGTCGGCCGCCCGGCGTAGTCGCGCAGCAGCGTCTGCAGCTCCCCGGTGAAGGAGGGGTCGGCCATCGCGCCGGCGAAGGCCTCCTCGAGCTCGGCGCAGGCCGGGACCAGGCTCTCGGGGACGAAGCGGCCGCCGAACTCGCCGAAGCGCCCCGCCTCGGCCGGCGGCCCCATCGCCGGCCGGTCGCTCGCGCTCAGCGCTCCTCCTGCCAGTCGTAGGGGCCCTCGAGCGCGGGCTCGTAGGGCTCGGGCTCGGCGCGCCGCGCCGTCTGGATGAAGGCCCGCACCTTGCGCGGGTCCTTGTGCCCCGGCGAGGACTCGAGGCCGGTCGAGGCGTCGACCCCCCAGGGGTGGACCTGGGCGATGGCGGCAGCGACGTTGTCGCCGTTCAGCCCGCCGGCGACGATCACCCGCCGGGTGCTCGGCAGCGCCTCGGCGAGGCGCCAGTCGAAGAGCTCCCCCGAGCCCGGTGCGGCGCCGTCGACGAGCAGCGCGTGCGCCGCCTGGAACTCGGCGGCCTCCTCGACGAGACGCGAGCTCGCGCTGAAGCCCTTGATCACGAAGCGCACCACCTGCGCGACCTTGGCGACGTCGTCGGGCCGCTCGTGGCCGTGCAGCTGGGCGGCGCGCAGGCCCGTGCGGGAGACGATCTCGGTGACCCGCTCGGGGAGGTCGTCGCGGAAGACCCCGACGGTGAGGATCTCCGGCGGCAGGCGGCGGACGATCCCCTCGACGAGGGCGGGCGCGACCTGGCGCGGCGAGGGCGAGAAGACGAAGCCGACGGCGTCGGCCCCCATCGCGACGGCGAGCAGAGCGTCCTCCTCGTTGGTGACGCCGCAGACCTTGACGAACACGGGGGCCTCAGGCGCCGGTCAGCACGCCGGCGCCGAGGGCGGCGAGCCGGGCTGCGGGGTCGGCCGCGGTGACGAGGGCCTCGCCGACGAGCACCGCGTCGAAGCCCGCGTCGCGCAGGCGAGCCACGTCGGCGGCGTCGCGGATCCCCGACTCGGCGACGCGCACCACCCCGTCGGGGAGCGCGCCGAGGACGGCGAGCGCGCGCGCGCCGTCGACCTCGAAGGTGCGCAGGTCGCGCTGGTTGACGCCGACGAGCGTGGCCCCGGCGTCGAGGGCGCGCGCCGCCTCGGCTCCGTCGTGGACCTCGACGAGCGCCGAGAGGCCGAGCGCCGCGGCGGCGGCGAGGAAGCGGGCGAGCTCGCCGTCGGAGAGGGCGGCGACGATGAGCAGCACCGCGTCGGCGCCCATCGCCCGCGCGACGAGCAGGTCGGCCTCGCTCACGGTGAAGTCCTTACGCAGCACCGGGAGCGCCACCGCGGCGCGCGCCGCGACGAGGTCCGCCTCGCTCCCCCCGAAGTAGTCGGCGTCGGTGAGCACCGAGAGGCAGCTCGCCCCGCCCGCCGCGTAGGCCGCGGCGAGGGCCGCCGCATCGAGGCCGGGCGCGAGGTCGCCCTTGGAGGGCGAGCGCCGCTTCACCTCGGCGATGACACCGATGCCGCCGCCCGCCCGCCCGGCGCGCGCGAGCGCCCCGGCGAAGTCGCGCGCCGCGGGCGCGCCGGCGGCCGCCTCGCGCAGCGCGCCGAGGTCCGCCGGCGCCGCCGCCCAGGCGGCGCGGTGCGCGGCGAGGATCTCGTCGAGGATCGTGGCCACGGCCCGAGCCTAGTGAAGGGCACGGCCGTCCCCGGGAGCGGTCCCGACGCGAGCGTGGTCGACGCGCGACGCTAGTCGGATGCCCGAAGAGCGCCACCCCCCGACCCCGAGTCACGGGACCGTCCTCGTCATCGAGGACGACCGCAACATCGCCGACCTGCTCGACCTCTACCTCCGCAACGCGGGCTTCCGCGTGCTGCAGGCCCCCGACGGCGTGCGCGGCCTCGAGATCGTCGGCAACGAGCGGCCGGTCCTCGTGCTGTTGGACCTCGGTCTCCCCGGCGGCCTCGACGGCCTCGAGGTCTGCCGCGAGCTCCGCCGCCGGGGCAACATCCCGATCATCATCGTCACCGCCCGCGACGACGAGGTCGACCGCGTGCTCGGCCTCGAGCTCGGCGCCGACGACTACGTCACCAAGCCCTTCTCGCCGCGCGAGCTCGTGGCGCGCGTGCGCGCCGTGCTGCGCCGCACCGACGGGCCGGGCCGCGACGGCGACGCGCCGGTGAGCGTCGGCACCGTGACCGTCGACCCGTTGCGCCGCGAGGTCACCGCCGACGGCGAGCAGGTTGTGTTCACCGCCCGCGAGTTCGACCTCCTGCTGCACTTCGCCGAGAACACCGGCATCGTCTTCAGCCGCCGCCAGCTCCTCGACGCCGTCTGGGGCGACGGCTGGATCGGCGACGAGCGCACCGTCGACGTGCACGTCCGCCAGCTGCGCCGCAAGCTCGGCGACGCCTTCCCGCTCACCACCGTGTGGGGCATCGGCTACCGGTGCGACTGAGCGGGCGGCAGAACCGCCGCTGAGCGGTGCGCGCCCGCATCACCCTCACGCTCTTCGCGCTCGTCGCGGCGGCGCTGTTCCTCGCGGGCAGCGTCAGCCTGCTGCTCGTCCGCCACGCGCAGAGCGCGAGCGCGCAGACCGCCCTCGAGAACGAGGCGCTCACCCTCGCCGCCAACCCGACCCTCGTCTCAAAGAGCACGCTGCCGACGCTCACCAAGCTCCTCGGCCTCGCCTCGGGGGGGAAGATCCTCGTCGACTCGGTGACCGTCGACCGCGACGGCGTGCTCCTCCCCGCGCCGCCCGGCGTGCCGATCGACCGGGCGCAGGGCCGGGCCCTCTTCGCCGGCCAGTCGATCAAGACCTCGCGCAACCACCTCGCCTTCGCCGCTGCCCGCCTGACCACCATCTCGACGGGCAGGGCGCGCATCACCGTCGCCCTCTACCTCGAGTCGCGCCTCAACTTCGCCACCGACAACGGCTGGTACTTCCTCACCGCCGGCGGAGTGGCGTTGCTCGTCGCCGCCGCGGTGGCGGCGGTCATCAGCCAGCGCATCTCGCGGCGCGTCGGCGCGGTCGCGGTCGCGGCGCGCAACATCGCCGCCGGGGACCTCGCGACGCGCGTCCGCCCCCTCGGCGACCGCACCTATCCCGAGCTGCGCGAGCTCGACGCCTCGATCAACACGATGGCCGCCAACCTGGAGCGCGCCCAGCAGGCCGAGCGGGACTTCCTCCTCGCCATCAGCCACGAGTTCCGCACCCCGCTCACCTCGATTCGCGGCTACGCGGAGGCGATCAGCGAGGGCGCCGTCGAGGACACAACCCGCGCCGCCAGCGTCGTCGTCGCCGAGGCCGACCGCCTCGAGCACCTGATCGGCGACCTCCTCGATCTGGCGCGGCTGCGCGCCCGCCAGTTCGCCCTCGACATCGGCGAGATCGACGTCGTGGCCGTCGCCAGCCAGGGCGCGGCGGCGATGCGCTTCGCCTTCACCGCCGAGGGACTGGAGCTCGCCGTCGAGGTGCCCGACGAGCGGCTGATGGTGCGCGCCGACTACCACCGCCTCGCACAGGTCGTCGCCAACCTCCTCGAGAACGCGCAGCGCTTCGCGCGCACCCGCGTCAGCATCCTCGTCGAGCGCGACAACGAGCACGTCCTCGTCGCGGTGCGCGACGACGGCCGCGGCATCGACTCCGAAGACCTCCCGCACATCTTCGAGCGCCTCTTCAAGTCCGACCGCCACCCCGGCCGCACCTCGGGCTCGGGCCTCGGCCTCGCGATCGTCGCCGAGCTCGCGGCGGCGATGGACGCGACCGTCACCGCCCACTCCCCCCTCGGCCCGGACGGCGGCACCGAGATGCGCATCGTCTTCCACCTCGACTCGGTCGAGGCCGACGGCGGCGGCTGACCGCGGCCGAGCTCAGCCCGCGCCGCGCGCCCGCGGCGGCGCGGCCCCCGGAGGGCTCAGGCGGCGACGGACTTCAGGTCGTTCGGTCCCTCGAAACGCAGGCCGAGGTCGCTCCAGGACTCCCCGCCGTCGGCGCTCGCGATGAGCTCACCGGTGTTGAACACGGCGAAGAGGCGCTCGGCGTCGGTCGCGTCGGGGGTCATCGCGACGATCATCCCCCGCCCTGCGAAGGAGAAGGGGAGGGGGACCTCCTCCCAGCTCGTCCCGCCGTCGCGAGTGCGCACGAGCACCGACTCGGCGCCGGACTCGCGCGCCCGCCAACGACCGGGGTTCCCGTTGGCGAGCGCCACGTAGGCGGTCTCCGGCTGGCCCGGCTTCAGCAGGTAGGGGATCGAGTAGGTCTGGCTGTACTCGGTGGCGAGCGCCTGCCAGCTCTCCCCCGCGTCCGCGCTCTTGAAGAGGGCCTTGCCGCCGGAGACCCCCCGCCGGGAGCTCTCGCCCCCGGTCGCGATCGAGAGCTCGTTCGGCGCCGCGGGGTTGATCGCGAAGGTGTGCACGTCGGCGTCGAAGCCCTCGTTGAGCAGCGTCCAGCTCTTCGCCCCGTCGACCGACTTCAAGATGTAGCCAACCTGCAGCGCCAGGTAGAGGACGTCGGGGTTGCTCGGGTCGATGGCGATGTCACGCACGTGCGGCTCGACGTTCGCGACCGGGTAGTCGACCTGCGCGGTCCAGGGGTGCTCCCAGAGGCTCTCGAGGACCTCCCAGTGCTCCCCGAGGTCGTCGCTCACGTAGAGGTCGATCGGCTCGGTCCCCGCGTAGACGCGGCTGTCGTTCACCGGGTCGAGGGTGAGGCAACGGACCTTGCCCGGGCCGCGTCGCCCCCGCGAGGGCTTGGAGAAGGTGGCGCCGCCATCCTCACTGCGCCAGACGCCGTCGCCGCGGGTCCCCGCGAGCACGATGTGCGGGCGGGAGGGGACGACCACGACCTCCTCGACCGAGAGCGTCGGCATCTGCGCCTTGTGCTCCTCCCAGGTGCTCCCGTCCTCGCTACGGAGCGTGCGCACCCCTTCGTCGGTGCCTACGTGCAGAACCGTCGTCATCGTCCCTCCCTTGCTGTCCTGTCGAAAACTGCTGCCCTGTCGAAGTCCCTGCCCTGTCGAAGTCTGCTGCGTCGCCGCGCGCCGCGCTGGGCGGGCTACTTGGTGAAGCTCGACTGCGCGACGAACTGCGCGAGCACCGTGAGGTGGGTCGCGTTGGCGCGGATGTCCTTAACCACGACGTCGGGGGGGTGTAGCCCGGGCTGAGGGCGAAGGCCTCGTAGGCGGCCTTGGTCGAGGCCTGCAGGAGCGCCGAGTGGAAGGCCGCGGTGAGCGCGGCGAGGATCTTCGGCGGCGTGTTCTGCGGGGCGAAGAAGCCGTAGGCCGGCGTCGCGAGCACCGACAGCCGCTCGTCGAGCGCGACCCGCCCGGCGCGCGTCGTCGGCGGGTGGCTCGCCGCGTAGCGCTTCAGCGTCGGCACGCTCTTCATCTGCGCGTACTCGGCGAGGCCCTTCGGGTAGGGGACGGTCGAGAAGAGCACGAGCGGGTTCGCCAACCCCGCGCCGATGAGGGTGCCGAGGGCGGGGACGCCCTGCGCGGCGAAGGGCGCGTCGCCCCGCTGGAAGCCGGCGGCGAGCACCGAGCCGCTCGTGTAGCCGAGCACCAGCTGGGAGTTCACCCGGTAGGCACCGAGGAAGACCCGCAGGTCGAGGTCGACGCCGCCCGGCGTGACGTCGAGGATCTTCGAGGTCGCCCTGGAGTCGACGAACTCGTTCACGTTCTTGATCGCCGAGCGGGGCGAGGCGACGATCGTCGGCGAGCCGCCGACGGCCGCCCCGGCGATGATGTCGATCTTGTTCATCGTGAAGGCGAGGCCGGGGATGTTCGAGACGTCGTTGTCGTAGTTCGAGCCGATGTTCAGCTCACCGATCGTGAGCCCGTCCGGCGTCGAGGTGGCGACGGCGTTCTGGGCGGCGAGGTCGGCGCCGCTCGAGTTGTCGACGATGTTCACCGAGCAGTGCAGGTAGGAGGCGATGAGCGGCCCGATCGGCCGCACGTAGTCGTCGCCGCTCCCACCCGGCTTGGAGCCGACCTCGAAGGTGATCGTCTTGCCGGCGAAGTAGGAGATGTCCGGCTTCACGGCGCCGAGGCGGGCGTGCGGCCCGGCCGCGGCGGCTCCCGCTCCCCCGCCGGCGACGAGCGCGAGCGAGGTGCTGCCGGTGAGCAGTGCGAGCCCGCCCAACGCCGCCCGGCCACGCAGGTGCCTGCTGGGTCTTGCCACGGCGATCCCCCGGTCTCCCTGGTTGTTGCTTAGCTGTGCAATCAGGTGTCCCCGCGGCGGCCGGTCAAGGACCCCGCGGCGACGACGTCACCCGGCGAGCGGCAGCTCGCGCACCTCGGCGGTGAGCGCCGCGCCCGGTGCACCGACGGCCACCTCGGCGGGGGGCACGACCTCGCGCCGCAGGTAGCCGAGGGCGACGAGGGCGCCGTCGGGGCGCGCCGCGACGCTCGTCAGCCGGCCGACCACCTTGTCGCCGGCGAAGAGCTCGGTCCCCGGCGGGGCCGACGCCCCGGCCGGGAGCAGCAGGGCGCGCAGGTTGCGGGGGGTGCGGTTGCCGCGCGCGTCGAGGCGGGCGACGAGCTCCTGGCCGGTGAAGCAGCCCTTGGTGAAGCTCACCGAGCGGGCGACGATCCCCGCCTCGGGGGGGATCGTCGCCTCGTCGAGCTCACTGCCCATCTCCGGGAGGCCCGCCTCGATGCGCGCCGCCTCGAAGGCCTCGGGCGCACCCTCGTTGACGCCCTCGGGGAGCTCGGCCGTGCCGAGCAGGTCCCATCCCGCGTAACCCGGCCACTCGACGCGCAGCGCCGGCGCGCCCGCGAGGGGCGCCGCCTGCGGCCCGCGCAGCTCGACGACGGGCACCGTCTCGAGGGAGAGCTCGGCCTTCACGCGCAGCTTGAAGCGCGCCAGCCGCTCCAAGAGCGCCTCGCCGAAGCCCCCGGCGACGACGAGGAGGAAGGACTCGTCGCCCTGCGCGAGCACGCTCACGAAGGCGTCGAGCTTGCCCTGCGGGGAGAGGACGAGGCTCTCGGCGCTCTCCCCGGCGACGAGCGCGTCGAGGTCCTGGCTGCACTGCCCCTGCAGGTAGCTGCGGGCGTCGGGGCCGGTCACCGAGACGACGTCGCGCGACGAGCGGCGCGCGGTCACGCCGCTGCGGATCGCGGCGTAGGTGGCGGCGGGGTCGAGGGTCATCAGACCGTCTCGGGGGTGCGCGCCACCGGGGCGGCCGCCGCCGCACCGTCGGCCCCGTCTGTCCGGTTCGCATCGGCACCGTCGCCGTCGTCGCGCGCGATGCGGCGCGCCGCGGCGACCGCGGAGAGGATCGCCTGCGCCTTGGCCTGGCACTCCTCGTCCTCGGCGACCGGGTCCGAGTCGGCGACGATGCCCGCTCCGGCCTGCACCGAGGCACGGCCGTCGGGGCCGACGACGAGGGTGCGGATCGCGATCGCGGTGTCGAGGTTGCCGGAGAAGTCGAGGTAGCCGACGACCCCCGCGTAGGGGCCGCGGCGCGTCGGCTCGAGCTCGTCGATGATCTCCATCGCCCGCACCTTCGGCGCCCCCGAGACCGTCCCCGCCGGCAGCGTGGCGCGCAGCACGTCGATCGGCCCCTTGCCGGGGACGAGCTCGCCCGAGACCTGGCTCGTGAGGTGCATCACGTGGCTGTAGTGCTCGAGGGTCATCAGCTCGTCGACGTGCTCGGTGCCGAAGCGCACCACCCTGCCGACGTCGTTGCGCGCGAGGTCGACGAGCATGATGTGCTCCGCCCGCTCCTTCGGGTGCTCGACGAGCTCGGCGCCGAGGCGGCGGTCCTCCTCCTCGCTGCGGCCGCGGGGGCGGGTGCCGGCGATCGGCCGGGAGATCACCCGCCCCTCCTGCACGGTGACGAGGGGCTCGGGGGAGGCGCCGACGACCGAGACGCCGCCCTGGCGGAGGAAGAACATGTACGGCGAGGGGTTCACCTGGCGGAGCGCCCGGTAGACCTCGAAGGGCTCCACGCCGAGGTCGAGGTCGAAGCGCTGGGAGAGCACGATCTGGAAGGCGTCGCCGGCCGCGATGTACTCCTTCGCGGCCTTCACCGCGGCGATGTAGCCCTCCGAGGAGATGACGCGGTGCACCGAGGCGGCGTCGAGGGGCTCGCCGCGCTCGGGGACGCGCGCGAGGCGCGAGGCGCCGGGGCGCCCGAGGTCGGCGCGCAGCGCCGCCAGCCGGGCGCGGGCGTGCGCGTGCGCCCGCTCGAGCTCGGCGACGGGCGGTGCCGGCGCGTCGAGCACGACGTTGTCGACGAGGACGGCGCGGCTCTTCCAGTGGTCGAAGGCGACGAGCTCGCCGATCACCGAGACGACGGCGTCGGGGATCCCGCGGTCGTCAGCGGGGGCCGGGCCGAGGTGCTCCACCTCGCGCACGACGTCGTAGCCGAGGTAGCCGACGAGGCCGCCGTGCATCGGTGGCAGGTCGGGGAGCTTCGGCGAGGAGTAGCAGCCGAGCAGGTGCTCGAGGCAGGCGAGGACGCCGCGGTCGAGCGGCGTGCCGTCGGGGAGCTCGCCCGCGCGCACCTCGATGCGCAGGCCGTCGGCGACGAGCGTGGCGCGGGGGCGGCGGCCGACGAAGGACCAGCGGCTGAAGCGCTCCCCGTGCTCGACCGACTCGAAGAGGAAGCCGTCGTCGTCGCCGACGATGTTGCGGAAGGCGCCGACGGGGGTGAGCGAGTCGGCGAGCAGCTCCTCAGAGACGGGGACGACGCTGTGCTCGGCCGCGAGCGTCGCGAAGCGCTCGAAGCCCGCCTCGGGCACCGCTAGGAGTCGCCGAAGGCGCGGTAGAAGCAGCTGCGCTCGCCGGTGTGACAGGCGCCCTTGCCCTCCTGGTCGACCTCGACGAGGAGGGCGTCGCCGTCGCAGTCGTAAGAGAGGGCGCGCACGTACTGGCGGTCGCCGGAGGTCTCCCCCTTCTGCCAGTACTCCTGGCGGCTGCGGCTGTAGAACCAGGTGCGCCCCGACTCGAGGGTGCGGCGCAGTGCCTCGGCGTCCATGTAGGCGACCATCAGCACCTCGCGCGTCGTCGCCTCCTGCACGACCGCGCAGACGAGGCCCGCCGCGTCGTACTTCACCGTCGCGAGCTGCTCCTCGCTCGCGGTGATCGGCGTGCCGGGGCGCGCCGGGGAGATCGTCTCGGTGGTCTCGCTCATCAACCCTCGCTCATATGTACAGGCCGGTCCCGTTGTCGAGGCGCTCGGAGGCGACGGCGTGCACGTCGCGCTCGCGCAGGATCAGGTACTCCTCGCCGGAGACCTCGACCTCGAAGCTCTCGTCGGGGTTGTAGAGCACGCTGTCACCGGCGCGGATCGTGCGCACGTGCGGGCCGACGGCCGCGACCTCGGACCACATCAGGCGCTTGGAAACCTGCGCCGTCGCGGGGATGAGGATCCCCGAGCGGCTGCGGCGCTCCCCCTCGGCCGGAGGGACCTGCACGAGGAGGCGGTCGGCGAGCATCGTGATCGGCTGCTTCTGGACCGCCGTCTCCGCATTCGCGCCGTCGCTCGCCATCCCCCGAAGCTACTGCCTCCCCGCCCCCCTCCCGTCCGGGGCGGGCGGCCGATCAGAGGAAGGCGATCGTCGGGTAGGAGGCGCCGAGGATCGCCGTCGGGTCGGTGTCGAGCACCTGCTCGAGCACCGTCGCGTAGAGGCTGCGGTAGTCGGTGGTGACCACCAGGCTGGCGTTGCTGTCGAGCTGGGTGAGGCTCGGCTGCTCGCCGTACAAGCCGCCCTTCACCGAAGGGCCGAGCACGAAGGCGCTGTTGCCCGAGCCGTGGTCGGTCCCGCCGCTCGCGTTCGGGGCGACGCGCCGGCCGAACTCGGTGTAGACGAGCAGCACCGTCTCGGCGGCCTGCGGCGAGCCCTGCAGCGACTTGAAGAAGCCGCTGATGCCGGCGTCGAGCTGCTTCAGGAGCGCCGCGTAGGAGGCCACCTCGCCGGCATGGGAGTCGAAGCCGTTGAGGCTCACGCCGTAGACCTGGGTCGGCAGCCCGGCGGCGATCAGCTGCGCGACGACGCCCATCTCGGTGCCGAAGCTGCCCGCCGCGGCGGGGAAGTTCTGGCTCACCCCCGGCGCGTGCTGCAGGGTCGCGGCGACCGACCGGCTGACCGCGAGCATGTCCGTCGCCGAGTAGGCGACGGCGCGCTGCAGCTTGGTGTCGAAGCGGTGCGCCCGCTCCAACAGGCCGTACAGGCCGCGCAGCTCGGCGCCGACGGCGGGCACCTGGGCTGTGGGCGAGGAGTTGGCGAGGATCGAGCTCGCCTTCTTCTCCTTGCCGACGAAGGCGAGCGGGACGTTGCTCCCGAGCCACAGCGACTTCATCGCATCGGAGGGGGTGCGGTCGAGGTAGCGGCCGATCCAGCCGCTCGAGAGGTCACCGGAGGGGTCCCCGCTCTGCCAGATGTCCATCGACTCGAAATGGCTGTAGTTCGGGTCCGGGTAGCCGACGCCGCGCACGACCGCCATCTGCCCCGCGTCCCACAGCGCCTTCATCCCGCCGAGGGCCGGGTGCAGGCCGAAGCCCTGGCCGATCGGGAGGAGTGTCGACTGCGGGACGGCGAGCGCGCCGCGCGTCGCGACGTAGGCCGGGTCGCCGTAGGGGACGACGCTCGTCAGCGCGTCGTGGCCGCCGTAGAGGGTGAGGAGCACGAGGATGCGGTTGCTGCCGCCCGGGTAGGGGGCGGGCGCGGCCGGCACCGGGGCGCGCCGGGCGGCCAGGCGGAGGGGGCGGTGCAGCGCCCCGATCGCCCCGACGCCGAGCGCGCCGGCGAGGAACTTCCGCCGCTCGATGGTTGGGCCGGCCATCGCGTCCTCAGTTCGTCATCGTCTCGGGGGCGACAAGGGCGAGCGCCATCAGCGTCGCCGGCTCGTACCCCGCCTGGTGCAGCACCGTCGTCGTCTCCTTGGTCCACCGCCCGACGCCGAGCAGGCGGGCGAGCAGGTCGAACCGCCCCCGCACCGGCTCGTCGGCGACCGCGGAGAGATCCGCGAGGCCCGCCGCGGTCTGCGCGAAGTTCAGCTGGGTGAGGCTGGAGGAGGTCGACAGCCAGAAGCCGTTGTTCCCCCAGCCGCCGACCGTCGGGGGGTTGAAGAGCTGCTGTCCGAGTTTGGTGAGGGTGTTCGCCACGTAGCCCGGCGCGAACGAGGAGGTGTTGAGGTGGAGCGCGCGCATCGTCCCGACGACCCACTCGACGGGTTGCTTCACGAGGCCGGTGGTCGAGGTCACCGAGACGAAGGAGGGGTGCGCGAGGATCGCCGCGAGCAGGGTGCCGAGGTGGAGGTGCTCGCCGTAGACGGGGGCGAGCTCCTCGACGACGGGGTCGTGCGGCCCGACGGGGTAGGCGAGCCAGCTCCACATCCGCGCCGTGACCCAGCGCGTCGAGACGGCCCGCTTGGTGACGAGGGTGATCGCGTCCTCGCCGCTGTAGGCGCCCGAGCGGCCGAAGATCGTCTTCACCCCGAAGTCGTGCACCGCGGTGTTGAAGACGAAGGCGCCGCTCTGGTAGTTCACGCCCCAGCCGGTGAAGCACCGGGCGAGCTGCTTCACGTCCTCCTCGGTGTAGTGGCCGACCCCCATCGTGAAGCGCTCGAGGAGCTCGCGGGCGAAGTTCTCGTTCGGGTGGGCGGCGAGGTCGGTGACGGTGTCGAGCCAGATGAGCATCGCCGGGTCCTTGGAGAGCGCCGTCGTGAGCACGTCGAAGCTGCCCGCGCCGAGGGCACGGAAGATCGTGTTCTGCCGGTAGAGCAGGCTCGGGTGGTTGACCTTGGAGAAGGCGGTCGGGAACTGCTCGTGCAAGAGGAGGACGAGCTTCTCCTTGAGCGGCGTGGGCGTGGAGGCCATGAGGTCGATCCACCAGTTCTGCAGCGCGAGGAACTCCGCCTGGCGGAGGGCGGAGGAGGTGGGGAGGGCCTCGGTGGAGAAGGAGGAGAACTGCGGCGGCTGCACCTGCAGCGGGCCGTCGTCGACCTCGTGCAGCCCCTTCAGCAGGTGGGCGACGGTCGCGTCCCAGCCGACCTGCTCGGCGCGATCGAGCTCCGCGAGCGAGGCGCCGAAGCCGGCGCGTCGGTAGAGGTGGGCGAGCAGGGCTCGGCTGGCCGTCATTGGTTAGGGACTATCGCCGCCAATTTGCATGCCGACTGTGGCGAGTCGGTTAGAGCTGTGTGAGCTGCACTTTTCGGTCGCGTAACGCGTCGTGCTGCCAGCATCCCCACCGACTCTGCCGATTCTTCGTCCGGCCATGGGTCGCTCAGGTCCTTCGGGCGCGCTCGGTGTGGAGATCGAGGAGCCCGGCCGCGCTCAGGTCGTGATCGACTGGGACCCGCGTCGCCCACACCGGATCCTGCGACCAACACGACCAGGGCAAGCCGATATCGATCCACTTCCGTCCGACTGACGCCGAGATCGGGTCTCACCTCGGGCGACCGCCGCGAAGCAACTCGCGTGCGGCAGCGAGGTCGGTCGCCCGAAAGAGATCCTGACTGTCCGCGATCTCTGTCGGGCGACGCTCGTGCAACCACACGTCGACATCGATCCACACCCCACGCATCCCGATGGCGAGGGCTGGCTGGATGTCGGAGGGAAGGCTGTTGCCCACCGACCAGGCCTCGGCCGGATGCCCGTTCATTCGCTTGAGGAGCTCTCGGAAGCTCCGCTCATCTTTGTCCGCGACGATCTCGATCACCGAGAAGTACGAGGCGAGGCCGCTCTCGACCACCCGCTGGCGCTGAACGTCGGGATCGCCCTTCGTCAACAGGGCGAGCCCGAATTCGCCCTGGAGATCGGCAAGAACCACCTCCGCTTCCGGAACGACCGCGGCCGGATGGCTGAAGACCTGACTCGAAGCCCGACAGATCGCGTCGCCAATTTCGGGCGAAGGTGTGCGGTGATTCTCCCGACAGAGTGCCTCGTACGCTTCCCGGCTTGAGGTAGGGAAGCGCTGCCGCGACAGGCCGAGCCGCTTCACGTTGACGACGTCAACTTCCCGCTGACGCCCCTCGAACGTCGCTCTGTCCACGCCGTCGCTTGCTGCGATCTCCGCCGCCGCGGAGCGTGCGTGGTGATAGATCTGCTCGGTGAGCCACAAGGTGTCATCACCGTCGAAGATCACGACCGGTGTGCGAGGGTCCGGCCGGTCAGCGACGCGAGCACCATGCAGCTGTGCTTGCGACACGCGAAAACGAGTATTGGCGGGCGCTCGCGTCGAGGACGCCAGGAGGTCGGCGCTGACGCCGCGCCGGGAGCGATAGCCGAGGAGCGCTCAATCGGCTGCGCAGGTCAGCCAGGCGCCACCGAACAACGCTGCTCGAGCGCGGCGAGGCGCGAGCTGAGCTTGGCCTGACGCGCGGAGAGCGCACCCAGACGAGCGTCGATCTTCTGCACGCGGGTGCCGTTGTCGTTGGCGGTCGCGAGCGTGAGCGCATGCTGCAGGAGCACCTGACGGGCGGCGACGGCCCGCTGCACGGCGGCGACGAGGTCGACCCGCTCCTGGGCGAGAACGCAGTGCGTCGCCGTGGGGGCGTGCACTGCCGCCGAGGCGCCACCGGTGAGCGCGAGGCCACCAAAGGAGAGTGTGAGCGAGAGTCCCCCGGCGAGCGCCGCCAGCCGTCGTCTGTGCATTGCAGGCCCCCCATCGGGCCGTCCGTCCGGCCCGTCGCACAATTTACATTCTCGGCGCCATTACCACCGCGCGCGCGGCACGGCCCTGCCCGCGAGGTCTGCCGCTGGCTACGCGCCGACCGGGCGCACCGGGACGCCCGCCGCCGCGAGGTGCTCCTTGGCCTCGGCGATCGTGAAGGTGCCGTAGTGGAAGATCGAGGCCGCGAGGACGGCGTCGGCACCGGCCGCCGCGCCCTCGGCGAGGTGCTCGAGGCTGCCGACCCCTCCCGAGGCGACGAGGGGGACGCTGATCACCTCGTCGAGGGCCCGCAACAGGTCGAGGTCGTAGCCGGCCTCGGTGCCGTCACGGTCCATCGAGGTGACGAGCAGCTCGCCGGCGCCGAGGCGCTCCGCGAGCACGGCCCAGGTGAGGGCGTCGAGGCCGGTGGGCCTCCGCCCGCCGTGGGTGAAGACCTCGAAGCGGCCCCCGACGACGCGCACGTCGATCGCGACGACGACGCACTGGGCTCCGAAGGTCTGGGCGAGCTCGGCGACGAGCGCCGGGCGGGCGATCGCCGCCGAGTTCACCGCGACCTTGTCCGCCCCGGCCCGCAGCAGCACGCGGGCGTCCTCCACGCTGCGCACCCCCCCACCGACGGTGAGCGGGATGAAGAGCTGGTCGGCGGCGCGCGCGACCACCTCGACGATCGTGTCGCGGTCGTCGGAGGAGGCGGTGATGTCGAGGAAGACGAGCTCGTCGGCACCCTCCGCGTCGTAGCGCACGGCGAGCTCTACGGGGTCGCCCGCGTCGCGCAGCCCGACGAAGTTCACCCCCTTCACCACCCGCCCGGCGTCGACGTCGAGGCAGGGGACGACCCTCACGGCCCGCACGCGTCCACCGCCTCCGCGACCGTCATCGCCCCCGAGAGGAGGGCCTTGCCGACGACGACCCCCGCCAGGCGGCGGCCGTCGACCTCGAGCTCGCGCAGCGCCTCGAGGTCAGAGAGGCTCGCCACTCCCCCCGAGGCGACGATCGGCAGCGCGCTCTGCTCGAGGAGCGTCGCGTAGCCCTCGAGGTCGGGGCCGGCGAGGGTCCCGTCGCGGTCGATCGGGGTGACGATCACCGCGCCGAGCGGCGCGCCTTCGTAGGCGGCGAGGAGCTCGGCGAGCTTCACGCCGCCGCCCTCCAGCCAGCCGCGCAGCGCCACCTCGCCGTCGCGGTGGTCAAGGCCAACCGCGATCGCGCCGGGGTGCGCGGCGGCGAGGGCGCGCACGCGCTCCGGGGCCTCGGCCGCGAGGGTGCCGAGGACGACGCGCGCCGCCCCGAGCCCGAGGAGCGCCTCGGCGCGCGCCTCGTCGCGCACCCCGCCGCCGACCTCGACGGGGACGCCGGCGGCGGCGATGATCCCGGCCACGACCGCGGCGTTGTCGGGGCTCGCGCCGCGCGCCGCGTCGAGGTCGACGACGTGCAGCGCGCGCGCCCCGCCGGCGACGAAGGCGGCCGCCTGCTCGAGGGGGTCGCCGTAGACGGTCTCCTCGGCGAAGTCGCCCCGCAGCAGGCGCACGCAGCGACCGCCGCGCAGGTCGATCGCCGGCAGGCACTGCATCACTTGGCCGCGGCCGCGCCGGCGGCGGCGAGGAAGCGCTCGAGCAGCGAGAGGCCCGAGCGCCCCGACTTCTCCGGGTGGAACTGCACTCCCCACAACGAGCCCTCCTCGACCGCGGCGACGACGGGGCCGCCGTAGTCGCAGGTGCCGACGACCGCGGCCTCGTTCGCGGCCACCTGCTCGGGGGCGTAGGAGTGCACGAAGTAGAACCACGGCCGCTCGCCGAGGCCCTCGAGCATCGCCGAGGGGCGCCCCGCGGGGCGGTCGAGGCGGTTCCACTGCATCTGCGGGAGCTTCACTCGGCCGGGGATGCGGCGGACGACCCCCGGGAGGAGGCCGAGGCCGGCCGCCCCGGGGTCCTCCTCGGAGGCCTCGAAGAGCAGCTGGAAGCCGACGCAGATGCCGAGGAAGGGAAGGCCGCGGGCGACGGCGAGACGGCAGGGCTCGTCGAGGCCGGAGGCGCGCAACGCCGCGGCGCAGGCCCCGAAGGCGCCGACGCCCGGCAGCACGACCGCGTCCGCGGTGGCCGCCCGCTCGGGGTCGCTCACGAGCTCGGCCGCGCCGCCGAGGTGCACGAGGGCCTTCTCTGCCGAGCGGAGGTTGCCGATCCCGTAGTCGAGAACGGCGATCACCCCTACAGCACCCCCTTGGTCGAGGGGATCTGGCCCCCTTCGACCCGCACCGCGTCGCGCAGCGCACGCGCCACGCCCTTGAAGGTCGCCTCGAGGAGGTGGTGGGTGTTGCGGCCGTAGCGGGAGGAGACGTGCAGGGTGAGCGCCGCCTCGACGGCGAAGGCGCGGAGGAACTCCTCGGCGAGCTGCGGGTCGAAGCCCGGCTGGCCGAGCGGCGTCGGCTCCGCGCCGAAGTCGACCGCGTAGACGAGGAAAGGCCGCCCCGAGAGGTCGAGGGCGACCTCGACGAGCGTCTCGTCGAGGGGCAGGGCGATGGAGGCGAAGCGTCGGATGCCCGCCTTGTCGCCGAGCGCCTCACGCAGCGCCTGGCCGAGGGAGAGGCCGGTGTCCTCGACGGTGTGGTGGGTGTCGACCTCGAGGTCGCCCCTGGCGGCGACGGTGAGGTCGAAGCCCCCGTGACGGCCGAGCTGGGAGAGCATGTGGTCGAAGAAGGGGATCCCCGTCTCCACCTCGGTGTGGCCCTCGCCGTCGAGGCGGAGGTCGACGGCGATGTCGCTCTCCCGGGTGGTGCGTCGGACCGAGGCGCTGCGGGGGCTCACTTTGGTGTCGCTGGCCATGCTCCAGCCTGCCACGTCGGCCGCAGCCTTCAGGCGAGGCTCGCCCTGAGCGCGGCGAGGAAGGCGTCGTTCTCGGCCGCGGCGCCGATCGTCACCCTGAGGAAGCCCTCGAGGTGCGGGACGGTCGAGATGTCGCGGACGAGGATCGAGCGGTCGACGAGCTCCCCCCACACCTGTTTCGCGTCCTTCGCCGTCGGACGGAACAGGACGAAGTTCGCGTCCGAGGGGCAGACCTCGACGGCGAGCCCTCCGAGGGCGGCGACGAGGCGGCGGCGCTCGGCGACGAGGCGCTCGACGCGCCCCGCCATGTCGTCGCCATAGGAGAGGGCGAGGCGGCCGGCGAGCTGCTTCAGCGCGTCGAGATGGTACGGCAGGGTGACGGCGAAGAGCGCCTCGACGACCTCGGGGGCGGCGATCGCATAGCCGAGGCGGAGCGCGGCGAGCGACCAGGTCTTGGAGAAGGTGCGCACCACGACGAGGTTGTCGACCGCCCCGAGCTCGAGCGCCGAGGAGGGGGCGAACTGGCCGTAGGCCTCATCGACGACGACGAGGCCGGGGGCGCGCCGCAGGGCCCGTTCGATGAGCGCGGTCGGCTCGACCCGCCCGGTCGGGTTGTTCGGCGAGCAGATGAAGGTGAGCACCGGGTTCGCGCCGCCGTGGGTGCGCTCCCCCTCGGCGATGACGCGCTCGAGCTCGCCCTCCTCGATCAGGTAGTCCGTGTCGCGCCGGCCGGCGAGGACGTCGGTGCCGGTGACGCGCGCGATGTGCGAGTGCAGCGCGTAGGTCGGCTCGAAGAGGGCGACCGCCCGCCCCGGCCCCCCGTAGGCGAGGAGGAGGGACTGCAGCACCTCGTTCGAGCCGTTCGCGCAGTAGACGGACTCGACCCCCACCCCGTGCAGCTCGGCGACGGCGCTGCGCAGCGCCACGGCCTCGCGGTCGGGGTAGCGGTTGAAGGCAATCCCGGCGATCCCCCCGCTCAGCTCCTCGAGGAAGGCCGCCGGAGGCGACTCGGGCGCCTCGTTGGTGTTCAGCCGCACGTCGACGTCGATCTGGGGGGAGTAGTAGCCCTCCATCAGCGCCACGTCGTCGCGGGGCGCGACGCCACGGCGGCGGGGCGCCGGCTCGGGAGCCGCGCCGTTCACGGGGCGCTCCAGGTGGCGCGGTCGACGCGCAGCAGCGCCGCCTCGGCGTGCGCGGGGAGGCCCTCGGCGTTGGCGATCGCCGCCACGTGGCCGGCAACGCGGGCGATGCCCTCGGGCGTCACCTCGACGGCGTGCACGCGGCGGAGGAAGTCCTCGACGCCGAGCACCGAGGCGAAGCGCGCCGTGGCGAAGGTCGGCAGCACGTGGCTCGGCCCGGCGAGGTAGTCACCGACCGCGGCAGGGGCGAGCGGGCCGACGAAGACCACGCCCGCGTGGCGCACCCGCTCGAGCAGCGGCGCGGGGTCGGCGACCAGCAGCTCGAGGTGCTCGGGAGCGATCTCGTTGGCGACCGCCATCGCCTCCTCGGGGCCGTCGACGATCACCGCGTAGCCCCCCGCGGCGAGGGTCGACTCGGTCTCGGCGCGTCGCGGCGAGGCGGCGACGAGTCGGGCGACGGCCTCGGTGACCTGCGCCGCGACCTCCTCGGACCAGGTGATCAGCCAGGCGAGGCCGTCCGGGCCGTGCTCGGCCTGGACGATGATGTCGATCGCCGCCCACTCCGCGGGAGTCGCCTGGTCGGCGATCACGACGACCTCGGAGGGGCCGGCGAAGGCGGCCGGCACGCCGACCACGCCGCGCACCTCGCGCTGCGCGATCGAGACCCACTTGCTCCCAGGCCCGACGATCACGTCGACCTTTCTCACCGACTCGGTGCCGTAGGCCATCGCCGCTATCGCCTGCGCGCCGCCGATGCGGTACACCTCGTGCACCCCGGCGAGCGCGCACGCCGCGAGCAGCTCTGTCGGCGGGTCACCGTCGGGGCCGGGGGGCGCGCAGCAGGCCACCTCGCCGACGCCGGCGACGATCGCCGGCACCGCGGTCATGAGCACGCTCGAGGGGTACTTCGCCCGCCCGCCCGGCGCGTAGACCCCGGCGCGCTCGACGGGGAGCTCGTAGTGGGTGACCGCGATGCCGCCCCGCTCGTAGCGCTCGGGGAGCGGGGCGCGGTGGCGGTGGAAGGCGGCGATCGCGTCGCGGGCCTCCTCGAGGGCGGCGCGCAGCTCGGGGCTGATCGAGGCGAGCGCCTTGTCGAGGGCGGCCTCCTCGACGCGCAGCTCGTCGAGCTCGACGTGGTCGAAGCTCAGCGCGTACTCGCGGATTGCCTCGTCGCCGCGGGCGCGCACCTCGGCGAGGATCTGACGGACCTGCTCGACAGGCCCTTCGGCACCGAGGTCGGGACGGGGGAGGTCGAGGGGCGCGGTGCGGTCGCGACCACGGAGGTCCAGGGTGCGGAGCATCCGGCCTACCGTAGCCAAGCCGAATCACGTCCCTTTCCCCTGGGAGGATGGCCCCC
Source organism: Acidimicrobiales bacterium (assembly GCA_035533595.1). NCBI lineage: Bacteria > Bacillati > Actinomycetota > Acidimicrobiia > Acidimicrobiales > Acidimicrobiales bacterium. The sequence goes on along the minus strand of DATLTN010000031.1, from coordinate 83,373 downwards.
GTGCCCGCAGACCGCTCCGAGCTGTCCTCGATCGCCACCCTCCTCGAGCAGCTCACGACGCGCATCTCCGCGATGGGAGAGCAGGCCCAGGTGGTGAAGGAGGACGGCCTCGCGAGCGAGCTCTTCGCGGTCGAGCGCGCGCTCGTGGGCGCCGGGCGACGGATCAACCGCCTGCTCGGGCCGAGCCGCTGACCGGCCGGCGAGGCCTCGCGGGCGGCCGTCAGCAGCGAACCGACGGTGCCACCGCGGTGTCGAGGCGCGGGCCGCGCGCCGACCGACGCCGCCACAGCATCACCGAGGTGGTGGCGAGCAGCACCGCCATCGCCACGCAGAACGAGTTGCCGGCGCCGAGCTGCCAGCCGCGCTCGGTGAGCTCGACGGGGTGCGCCGACGGCCACCACGAGTGCGGCACCCACCAGATGGGCGCGATCCAGAAGAAGACGGCGACCACGCCGGCCCACCACTCGCCGTGGCGCGGGCGATCCGCGGCGAGCGCCAGCCAGAGGATCAGCGGCAGCACCCAGACGAGGTGATGTACCCAGCTAGAGAACGGCCCCGGGCGCTCCTGGCGCTGGCGCGGTGAGGGCGCGCCGCCTCAGCGGCGCCCCCTCGCGGAGCGGAGACGGGCCGTCGCCGCGGTCGTGAGTCGCTCGATCGCCTGCGGCGGGAAGGGCCAGACGGCGCTGACGTTGATCTCGCAGAGCACGTAGCTGTCCTCCCCCGACGCGCGCTTCGGCCCGTAGAGGAAGTCGGCGTCCCAGATGACCGGCAGCGACTCCGCATCGAGGTCGAGCACCTGCTGCAGCCGCGGCAGCCACTCCGACTCCATCAGCGCTCTGATCGCCTGGTAGGCGGGGGCCTCCGCGCCCTCCATCTCCGAGCGCCGCCGCTCGCGGGCGCCGGCGGCGGACGGGGGGAGCAGCCCCGCCGGCCACTGCTGACAGAACCCCGCCACCTGGTCCTGCACGAGGTAGCAGCGGACCATTCCTTCGCCGAGGCGCTCCTGGTAGGGCTGGTCCACCATGAACCCCGCCCAGTCGAAGTACTCCGCGCAGCGCTCCACGAAGTCCGTGAGGGCGAGCTCCTCGACGCGCGCCTCTCGGGAGGCGTGCTGCACCCGCACCCTCGACTGGGTCCCGGGGCTCCCTTCCCCGCCGTACGCGCCCTCGAGCAGCTCGACGCGGAAGACCCCGTGCCCGCCGTTGCCCCGGCCCTGCTTGAGGACGCGCACGCCCTCGGCGCCGAGGCGGCGCGCGAAGCGCTCGCGGAGCTCCGCGACGCTCCGGTAGAGGTCGGTGTCGGTGCCCCAACCGAGCGTCCTCGTCTCGTAGAGCACCTCCTTTGTGCCCATCTTCAAGATCACGTCGGGATGGGTGGAGACCCACACGCCCTCGGAGGAAACCTCCCGCAGGAGTTGATCGAGCGGTGCCCGGTTCGCGCCCCCCTCGACGGGGTTCACCCAGACGATCACGCCGTCGAGGGCGAGCAGCTGCTCGCGCACCGCCTCGACCGTGTCGGCGGAGTACAGCACGTGCTCCGGTACGACGTCGCGTGCGCAAAAGGCCTCGTCGAGGGCAGCGAAGCGCTCCGGGGAACGCGATGCGTTGTCCGACGAGCCGGGCTCGTTCTGCCAGAGGAGCCCGATCCGCGCCGCACCCTCTCGGGAGGTTCCTTCCATGTGCTGTCTCCTCTAGCCCGACGGCCCCGTCGCCGACCGCCGGCGCGGCTCGTGGGCGAGCCGCGACCGCAGCGCGGTGGCGAGCTTCGCGGGAACCGTATCGGGGAAGGGCGACACAGAGCTGACGTTGATCTCGCAGAGCATGTGGGTGTCCTCGCCGGAGCCCGTCTTCGGCCCGTAGAGGAAGTCGCAGTCCCACAGCAGCGGCAGGCCCTCTCGGTCGACGTCGACGAGGCGTTCCAGGCCGGGGACCCAGTCGCCCTCGAGGCGCTCGCGGAGCGCTTGGAACTCGGGCTCGGAGGGGCCGTACATGGTCTTCTTCGAGGGGATGCCGAACGCCCTCTCGGGCGCGGGCGCCGCCGGGTCGAGGGAGGGGTCCGCCATGGTCTGGCGGGCGAAGCCGACGACCTCCTCCCCCACCAGGTAGGCGCGGATCATCCCCTCGGCCAGCCGCCCGGCGAAGGCCTGGTCGATGATCGGGCCCGCAGCGCCGAAGTAGCCCGCGCAACGGCCGAGGAACTGCGAGAGCGCGAGCTCCTCTGCGGCGTCGTCCCTCGTCGCCGCGTGCTGGACGCGCACGAGCTCCTCGCCCGGCGGTGCGCCGGCGAGGAGCTCGACCTTCCACACGCCGACCCCGTCGTTGCCGCGGTGCTGCTTGAGGACGCGCGGCCGACCCTCAGCGAGGCGGGCGGGGAACTGCGCCTCGAGCTCGGCGAGTGTCGCGTAGAGGTGAGTGTCGCTCCCCCAGCCGAGGTCACGGCTCCGGTAGAGGACCTCCTTGGTCCCCATCTTGAGGATCGTGTCGGGGTGCGCGCTCACGAGGACGCCGTGCGCCGCGACCTCGCGCAGCAGCCGGTCGAGCAGGACGCGGTCGGCGTCGCCGCGGCGCGGGTCCGCCCACACGAGCACCGCGTCGAGGCCGAGCAGCTGCTCGCGCACCTCGTCGGCGACCGCGTCGGCGTAGAGGGCGGGTTCGACGTCCATGCCGAGGGCCGACAGCGCCTGCAGGACCGGGTAGAGGCGGCTCTCCTCGGGCATCGGCTGGCCGCGCCGCGCGGGATCCCCGCGCCAGAGAATCGCCACCCTTCCCCTCAGATCGGACACCGCTCACCCCCCGCCGAGCGCCAAGGTAGTGCTGTCGGCGGGGAGCTCGACGAGGGACGGGCACCGGGACTCGGGCGCCGGCGGCACCCTCGCGGGCGACCGTGCGCACGCCACCGGTGCGGCGCCTGTGGCGCGGCCTCGCACGGGCGACGGGGGCGCGGCGCCCCGTCGGATCGAGGGGTCAGCCGCCGAGCAACGCGGCGCGCAGCGCCGCCGGCGCGGCGATCGGAGGGCCCCCCTCGTCTCCGCCGCCGGGCTCGCCGAAGGCGCTGAAGGCGCTCCCCAGCCCTGCGAGCTCGCCACCGTCCTCCTCGACACCGAAGTAGAGGGGGAACAGTCCGAAGGGCGCGAAGAGCGCGCCGTAGCGGGCACCGATCCCCGCCTCGGCCTGCAGCGCCGCCCACACCCCGCCGGCGCAGGCGAAGCCGCCGCCCAGCCAACCGAGGGGCGTCGTCGTGGCGAGGCCCTGCACCGAGCCGCTCGCGACGGTGAGCGCGAGGCCGACCGCCGACTCGGTCGCCGCCTCGTCGAGGCCGAGTACCCGCGCCGCGGTGACCGCGGCGCCGAAGTAGCTGAGCAGCTGGTCGAGGCGCCAGCGCTTCCCACGCTCACCCGCCCGCGCCGCGATGCGCGCCAGGCGAGCCTGCACCTCGGTGCCGGCGACCACCGCCGCGAGCAGGTCGTCGGCCGTCGCGCGCGGCGCGCTGCGCGCCGCGCCGAGCCCTGCGCCGAGGCCGAGCAGGCCGACCGGCACCTCCTCCGGCCCGACCGGCGAGCGCCCGCTGGCGGCGAGGCGGCAGCCGAGCGAGAAGGCGTCGAGGACGCCGCTCGGCCGCCCGGCGACGCCGAGCGCGCGGCCGGCGCCGGCGATCGCCGCCTCGAGGGCGGGCTCGTCCTGGTCGCCCGCGGTGAGCGCCTCGACAGCGGCGCGAAGGGCGCGGCGGTGTGCGGCGAGCAGCTCGGCGGGGAGGCCGTCGACGGTGCAGCGGGCGGCGAAGGAGGCGATCGCCGCGACCGCGGCGTCGGCGACGGGCACCTCAGCTCCCGACCAGCAGGGCGACGAGCTCGGCGACGTCGTCGAGCTCCTCGAGGCGCCAAACGAGCTCGCAGATCCGCGCCACCGCGGCGTCGGGCATCGGCCGCGGGTGCGCGGCGTTGCAGCTCGCGAGCTTCTCGGCGACCTGCTCGGGGGGGAGCGTCCCGAAGTTGTCCGTCTCCGCGGTGAACACCGGCGTCGAGAGCAGCGCGCCGGCGTCGGTCTCGACCTCGACGCGCGCCGTCAGCCGCTCCTCCACGAAGGAGACCTCGAAGCGCCCGAGCAGCGCCGCGACGTCGGCCCGGCGCAGCCCCTCGGCGGAGAGGTTGCCGAGGGTGACCTCACCTGTGAGGAGGGCGCAGGCGAGGCCGAAGGGGATGCTGTTGCAGGCGACCGCCGCGTCGCGCGGCGCCAGCCGCTCCTCGAGGGGGAGCACCCAGCGGTGCTCCTCGCGCGGCGCGACCAGCCGCACGGCGCTGATCGCCGCCGCGTCGTAGCCGGCCATCGCCCGCAGCCGACGGGCGACGTGGATGTAGGGCTGCACAGCGCCGCTCGAGGGCCACTCCTTGAAGTGCACGTCGGCGCCCTGGAAGTCGCTGCCGAGCTCGGCGTCGAGCGCCGCCGTCTCCTCGCAGCCGAACCAGCCGCGCAGCATCCCGGCGGGGCCGTGCAGCGCGTCGCAACGGCCGTCCACCCCCGAGGCCGCCAGATAGGCGGCGAGGACGCCGGCGAGATTGCCGGGGCCGCCGTAGAGGGCCTTCACCGGGGGCTCGCCGCCGCGGATCACCTCGCGCGAGCCGGAGGCCTGCATCAGCGAGAGGCCGAAGGCCGACTCCATCTCCACCGGGGTGAGGCCGAGGACTCTCCCCGCCCCGGCGCAGGCGCCGAAGCAGCCGAGCAGCTGGCCGTCGAGCCAGCCGTCCTCGCCCGAGCGCGAGCCGCGGCGGGCGACGCGCACGAGGCGGGCGTGCACCTCGCAGGCGGCTGCGGTCGCGGCGAGGAGGGTCGCCCCCGAGACGGGGCGGCCGAGCGCCTCGGCGGCGGCGAGGGCGGGCGCGAAGCCGACCATCCCGAGGTGCGCCCCCGGGGCGCCCGCCGCGTCCCAGACGAGGGTGTGGATGAGCGCGCCGTTCACCGAGGCGGCGACGGCGGGCGCCCCGCGCCCCGAGACGAGGAAGCCCGGCCCGGGCGTGAGGCCGGGCGCGAGGTGCGCCGCCGCGACGAGGAGCTCGCGTGCCGGGACGGCGGTCACCCAGGCCGCCGCCGCGCAGGCGACGGCGTCGATGATCAGCGCCTTGTGGACGCGGCGCGCCTCGGCGGGGAGCTCGCCGGCGGCGCAGGTCGCGGCGAAGGTCGCGAGCGCCCCGGCCGCCCCGTCGTCCGCCATCTCTCAGGCGCTCTTTCTCGGCCGCTTCGCCGCCGCCGGGAGGACCGCCGAGGGGCAGAAGTCGGCGAGCAGGCACTCCTCGCAACGCGGCCGGCGCGCGAGGCACGTCGCCCGTCCGTGCAGGATGAGGCGCAGGCTCATCGCCCCCCACTCGCGCGCCGGCAGGTAGCTGCAGAGGTCGCGCTCCACCTTCACCGGGTCGGTCTCGGTGGTGAGGCCGAGGCGGCGGGCGAGGCGGCCGACGTGGGTGTCGACGGGGAGACCGGGGAGCCCGAAGGCGACCGAGCGGATCACGTTCGCGGTCTTGCGGCCGACGCCGGGGAGGGTGGTGAGGTCAGCGAGGGCGCTCGGGATCTCGCCGTCGAAGCGCTCGGTCACCGCCGCGCCCATCCCGAGCAGGCTGCGGGTCTTCGCGCGGAAGAAGCCGGTCGGCCGGATCAGCGCCTCGAGCTCGGCGCGCTCGGCACCGGCGAGGGCGGCGGGGGTCGGATAGGCGGCAAAGACCGCCGGGACGACGGCGTTCACCCGCTCGTCGGTGCACTGCGCGGAGAGGATCGTCGCCACGAGCAGCTGAAAGGGGTTCTCGTGGCGCAGCGCGCAGAGCTCGGTGGCGCTGCCGGGGAAGCGCTCGCCGAGGCGCCGCAGGGTCTCGAGCGCCCGCCCCGTCGGCGTGCGCGGCCCGGCCATCACGGAATGCTAAGCGAGAGCCGCCGCCGCGGCCCGGTACCGTCGTTCCCGTGCCGCAGATCGAGACCAAGCGCCGCCTCGGGGAGGAGGACCTCGCCGAGGTCGCCGCCCTGCTCGCGGCGGCGCGCGCCGCGGACGGCCACGCCCCCCTCGGCGAGCACAAGTGGCTCGACCTCGTGCAGGGGGGCCGCGCCGGCTTCGCCGGCTTCGTCGCCCGCGAGCCGGGCCACCAGGCGCTCGTCGGTTACGCCCAGCTCAGCCGCGGCGAGGATTCCTGGGCGGTCGAGTACGTCGTGCACCCGGCGCGCCGCGACGGCGGCGAGGGGGCCGAGGGTGAACGGATCGCGGGCGAGCTGCTGCGCGCCGCGCTCGACGAGGCGCGCCGGGGAGGCGGGGGGCACCTCCACCTCTGGGTGCCGAAGCCGACCGCGGCGAACGATCGGGTCGCCGCGGCGCTCGGCCTGCGCCGCGGCCGCGAGCTCCTGCAGCTCCGCCGCCCGCTCCCGATCGAGGAGGAGCTCGCCGCCGCCGCGGTGGCGACGCGCCCCTTTTGCGTCGGCGAGGACGAGCGGGCCTGGCTCGAGGTGAACGCCCGCGCCTTCGCCGGCCACCCCGAGCAGGGGGGCTGGGACCTCTCGACGCTGCACGACCGTGAGGGGCTGGCCTGGTTCGACCCCGGGGGCTTCCTCCTCCTCGAGCGCGCCGGCCACCTCGCCGGTTTCTGCTGGACCAAGGTGCACGCCGACGAGTCGCCGGCCCTCGGGGAGATCTTCGTCATCGGCGTCGACCCCTCCCACCAGGGCGAGGGCCTCGGGAGGGCGCTCCTCGCAGCGGGGCTCGTGCACCTCGCGGGGGTCGGCGTGGCCACCGCGATGCTCTACGTGGACGCCGACAACGCGGCGGCGACGGCCCTCTACGCCTCATTCGGCTTCAGCGTCGACCACCACGACCTCGCCTACGTCACCGACCTCGCACCGGCATGAGCCGCTACGACCTCTCCCGCGAGGAGCTCGCCGAGGTGCTCGCCGGCGAGCCCGCCTACCGCGTCGCCCAGCTCGAGGAGGGCCTCTACCGCCGCCTCGCCCTCCCCGGCGAGCTCACCACCCTCCCGAAGACCCTCCGCGAGCGCCTCGCCGCCGACGAACGCCTCGCTCCCGCACTCTCGCTCCGCACCGAGCAGCGCGCCGACGACGGCGCGACGACGAAGTGGCTCTTCGCCCTCGACGGCGGCCACGCCGTCGAGACCGTGCTGATGCACTACCCCCGCCACTCGACCGTCTGCATCTCCTCCCAGGCGGGCTGCGCGATGGCCTGCACCTTCTGCGCGACCGGCGACCACGGCTTCGATCGCCAGCTCAGGGTGGGGGAGATCGTCGAGCAGGTGGTGCACGCCGCACGGCGCGCCCGCGAGGAGGGTCGGCGCCTCGACCACGTGGTCTTCATGGGGATGGGGGAGCCGCTCGCCAACCTCGGCCCGGTACTCACCGCCGTCGAGCGCCTCGTCGGACCGCTCGGCCTCGCGCAGCGCCACCTCACGATCTCGACCGTCGGGGTCGTCCCCGGCATCCGCCGCCTCGCCGCCCGCCCCGAACAGGTCAACCTCGCCGTCTCGCTGCACGCCGCGAACGACGCGCTCCGCGACGAGCTCGTACCCCTCAACCGCCGCTACCCGCTCGCGGTGCTCCTCGCGGCGTGTGCCGAGTACGTCGCCGCAACGCACCGCCGTCTCTCGTTCGAGTGGGCGTTGATCGACGGGGTGAATGACCGCGACGCCGACGCCGGCGAGCTCGCGACGATCGCCAGAGAGCTGCACGCCCACGTGAACCTCATCCCGATGAACCCAACCGTCGGCGGATCAGCGCGCGGCCTTCGCGGTTCACCGCCGACGCGGGTACGCGGCTTTCGCGATGAGCTGCGCGAGCTCGGCGTAAACGTGACGATCCGCCAGACGCGCGGCGAGAAGATCAACGCCGCGTGCGGGCAGCTTGCCGGAGCGGTCGCGCGCTCCGCGACCGGACGCGGGTGCGCTCAGCCCGCGGCCTCGCCCGCTTCCCCGCCGTCGCCGGCGGTGACTTCCCTCAACCGCCCGGATAGATAGCGGCGCTCCACCTCTGACGGTGCGAGGGGCAGCGCGCACTCGTAGGCGGCGGCGGCCGCGGCCCGGTCACCACGGCGGCGCAAAAGGTCCGCGCGTGTCGCCTCCACCAGGTAGTAGCGCTCCAGGCGGACGTCGCCGCGGAGCTCATCCACGATCGCCAGGCCGGCCCCGAGGTCACCCGCCATCGCCACCGCCACCGCCCGGTTGAGCCGCACGACCGGCGACGGCATCTGCTCCTCGAGCAGGGCGTAGAGGCCGGCGATCTCACCCCAGTCGGTGTCGGCGGCGCTCGGCGCGCCGGCGTGGCAGGCGGCGATCGCCGCCTGCAGCTGATAGGGCCCCACTCGGCGGCGCCGCAGCGCCGCCTCGAGCAGCGCCAACGCCTCCGCGATCTCCGCGCCGTCCCAGCGGCCCCGGTCCTGCTCCTCCAGGGTGACGAGGGCACCGCCCTCCCCGACGCGGGTCTCGCGGCGCGAGTGGTGGAGCAGCATCAGCGCCAGCGTGCCGGCCACCTCGGGCTCGTCAGGCATCAGCTGCTGCAGTGCCCGGCCGAGGCGGATCGCCTCCTCGCAGAGGCCGCTGCGGATCAGCTCGGCCCCCGACGAGGCCGAATAGCCCTCGTTGAACAGCAGGTACAGCACCGCCAGCACGCCTGCGGTGCGCTCGGACAGCAGGTGCGCCGGCGGCACCCGGTAGGGGATCCCCGCTGCCACGATCTTGGCCTTGGTGCGGGTGAGCCGCTTGGCCATCGTCGCCTCGGGGACGAGGAAGGCGCGGGCGACCTCGGCCGTGGTGAGCCCGGTGAGGCTCCGCAGGGTGAGGGCCACCCGCCCCTCCAGCGGGAGGGCGGGGTGGCAGCACGTGAAGATCAGCCGCAGGCGGTCGTCCTCGATCTCGTCGGTCTCGTGGAACAGCGCTGGCATCGCTTCCTCGTCGGTGCCAGGCGGCGTCGGCGTCGCCTCCCGGCCGGCCTGCTCGAGGAGCGCTGCGCCGCGCGCACCTCGGCGCAACCGGTCGATCGCGCGGTTGCCGGCGACCGTCGTCAGCCAGGCGCCCGGGCGCTCCGGCACGCCATCGGTCGGCCAGCGCCGGAGCGCCTCCGCGAACGCCTCCTGCGCGCACTCCTCGGCGAGGTCCCAGTCACCCGTCCGCCTGATCACCGTGGCGACGACTCGGCCCCACTCCTCGCGGAACGCCGCGTCGACTGCGCCCGCCGCGGCCGAGGTGGTCACTCGCTCACGAACGGGCGCACCTCGATCATGTGGTGTCGGGCGAGCGGATGGGCGGCCGCGATCTCGATCGCCTCCTCACGGCCCGCGCAGCTGATCACCGAGATCCCGCCGATGAACTCCTTGGTCTCGACGAAGGGGCCGTCGCTGAGCAGCGTCTCACCGTCGCGGACGCGCACCGTGGTCGCCATGTCCTTGTGCTGGAGAGGGTGTCCCAGCACCTTGCGGCCCCGTTGTTGGAGGTCCTCTCCCCAGGCGATCCCGTCGCGAACGACCGCCTCCTCGACCTCGGGCTCGGCGGCGATGCCGTCCAGGCACATCATCAAGCAGTAGGGGGTGCCGCCGGAGTCGTCGCCGGTCGCGAAGCGCGCTGCGGCCTCGCCCAGCTCGAGGCCGTCGGCGAAGGGCCGGATCTCGATCGACCGGAACCAGGACGAAGGGTGCTTGGCCGCCACCTCGATCGCCTCGTCGAGGTCGGCGCACTCGAGCACGTCGAAGCCGGCGATGAACTCCTTGGTCTCGACGAACGGGCCGTCGGCCACGAGCCTCTCGCCGTCGCGGACGCGCACCGTCGCAGCGGTCGCCGGAAGATCGAGCTCCCTGCCGAGGAGCCTGACGCCGCGGCCTTCCATCTCCTCGACCCAGCGGGAGCACTCCCGCTGCAGGACGACGACGTCCTCCGGTGCCGGCACGCCCCCACCGCAGATGAACAGGAGGTACTTCATCTCAGCCTCGCCTCCCGTAGCCGTAGCTGATGATCGCCTGTTCGCGCGCCGCCTTCAAGCGCTCGTCGACCTGCTTTCCGTGCACGTACCTGACGATCGCCCGTGCCCGCGCCGCCTTCACGCGCTCGATGATCCGTCCGTGTCCCCTGTTCATCTCCGCCCTTCCTCTCGGTGGTGGCTGCTGACAAGCAGACGACGAACGGGATCTGCCGAAAAGGACAGCTCCTCACCGCGGGCTCGCGCGGTGCCGGACCCGGTGAGCGGGCGGCCCTGAATGGGGGCGCGATGTCTACAGTTGATGACATCAGCCGTAGACTTCGACCGCCGTGACCACCCAGCGCGCTCCTCTCGTCGTCGCGGCCGACACCCGCCGCGGCAGGGCGCTCGTACCGACGCTCGTCTACGTCGGGCTGCTCGTCGCAGTGGTGAGCAGTCTCGGCTCCCCCCTCGTGCCGACGATCGCCCGCGACTACGGCGTCACCTTCGGTGCCGCGCAGTGGTCGCTCACGATCACCTTGATGACGGGGGCCGTCACGACCCCCGTCGTCGGCCGCCTCGGCGACGGCCCCCGTCGCCTGCACACGCTCGTCGGCGCGCTCGGGGTGCTCACGGTGGGGAGCGCGCTCGCCGCGCTGCCGCTGCACCTCTTCCCGCTCCTGCTCGTCGGCCGGGCGATGCAGGGGGTCGGTCTCTCGCTCCTCCCGCTCGTGATGAGCGTCGCCCGCGACCACCTCGAGCCCGAGCGCGCCCGCGCCACGCTCGCCACCCTGTCGGTCACCGCCGTCGTGGGCGTCGGCCTCGGCTACCCGCTCACCGGCCTGATCGCCGAGCACTTCGACTTCCGCGCCGGCTTCTGGCTCGCGGCCGTGCTCGGCCTCGTCGCGATGGGCCTCGCGGGCCTCGTCGTCCCGAAGAGCATGCACCGCGACCCCCAGCCCTTCGACCTCGCCGGCGCGCTGCTGCTCGGGACGGGCCTCGCCGGGCTGCTCGTCGCCATCAGCGAGGGCGGGGAGTGGGGATGGGGCTCGGCTCGGCTGCTCGGCGTCGCCGCGGCCTCCCTCGCGGTCGTCCTCGCCTGGGTCGCCCACGAGCTGCGCACGCACCTCCCCCTCGTCGACCTGAAGCTGATGCGCAACCGCACCGTGCTCACCGCCAACGTCACGGGGGTGATGGCCGGCGTCGGGATGTACATGCTCCTCTCGATGATCATCCGCTTCGTGCAGACGCCGACCTCGCTGAGCTACGGCCTCGGCGCCTCGGTCGTGGTCGGCGGCCTCGCGCTCGTGCCGCTCTCGGCGGCGAGCTTCCTCGCGAGCAAGCTGGCGACGATCGCGGGACGTCGCCTCGCGCCGACGAGGCTCCTGCCGCTCGGGGTGCTCTTCTTCAGCGTCGGCCTCGTCGTCTTCGCCGCCGCCCGCAGCCGGCTGTGGGAGACCTTCGTGGTGATGGCGATCGCCGGGGCGGGGATCGGGAGCTCGTTCGCGGTGATGCCGAGGATGATCGTGAGCGCCACCCCAGCCGGCGAGACCGCCTCGGCGCTCGCCCTCAACCAGGTGCTGCGCACAGTCGGCTACTCGATCGGGAGCGCGCTGGCGGCGACGATCCTCACCGCCCACACCGCCCGCGGCGCGGTCTTCCCCGCCGACGTCGGCTACACCGACGCGGCGCTGGTCGCCCTCGGGCTGTGCCTCCTCACGGCCTTCGTGAGCGCCCTCCTCCCGGGCCGGGAGCGGCGCCGCACCAGCGCGCTCGACCCCGACCAGGAGCTGTCGATCGAGGAGAGCCTGGACGGCGCCCTCTCCGGGCTCATCGCCTACGAGCCGGAGGAGTTCGCCGACGCGACCCGTGCCGGGGAGCCCCGCGGCTCGGGGGGACGGCCGTGAGCCCCGACCAGCACGCGGGGGCCGCTGCACTCGCGCCCGCGCGCGAGCCCGGAGGGAGGAGCCGCGCCGAGAGTCGCGACCGCCTCGTCGCCGCCGCGGCGGAGCTCTTCTCCGAGCACGGCTACGAGCAGACGACCGTGCGCGAGATCGGCCGCCGGGCGGGACTCGACCCGACGCTGATCGCCCGCTACTTCGGGAGCAAGGCCGCGCTCTACCTCGAGTCCCTGCGCCTCGGCAGCACCGCGGGGGACCGCCCCCCCTCGGACCTCACCGACGCCGGGGCGGTGGCCGAGATCCTCGAGCGGGTCCGTCGCAACGGGCTCACGCCCACCCTCTACGCCGCGCTCCGCCCGCACGAGGACCCCGAGCTGCAGGAGGCCGCGACCGAGGTGCTCCGCCAGCGGGTGACCGAGCCGGCGGAGCAGCGCGCCCGCCGCGCCGGACTGACCGAGCCCGCGCTGCGCGCCGAGCTCGTGACCGCGGCCCTCGCCGGCATCGTCGTCAGCCGCACCTCACAGGCGCTCTCGCTGCTCGGCGCGGCGAGCGCCGAGGAGGTGGCCCCGCTCATCGCCGAGCTCATCGCCCACATGACGGGCGAGCTGCCCGCCAGCTGACAAGACGGGCCCCGCGCCCTCGGCGGGGGCGCGGGGCCCGTCAGACGCGAGCCCCCGGGCGCCCGAAGAGCGAGACGGCATAGTCGCCGCCGACGGCGAAGGGCTCGCCGGACCAGGTGGCCCACCGCGCCGCGAGGAAGAGGCCGCTCGCGCGGCACGCCCCGTCGAACTCCTCGAGGTCGTAGCCGCGGTCGAGCTGCAAGCCGGCGACGAGGGCGCCGCCGCTCGCCACGTGCGCGGCACAGGCGGTGACGAGCTGCGGGCGGGCGCTCACCTCGCAGAACAGCGGGACGTTGCCCGCGAGCACGACGACGTCGAAGGTGCGGCCGAGCGCGAGCGTGCAGAGGTCGCCCTGCAGCCACTCGAGCGCGGGCGCCCTCCGGCGGGCCTCGCCGAGCATCGAGGCGTCGATGTCGACGCCGACGACCCCGATCCCGTGGCGTGCGAGCTCGATCGCGACGCGACCGGTGCCGCAGCCTGCGTCGAGCACCGTGCGCGGAGAGAGCGAGCGCACGAGGGCGGCTTCGCCGTGGACGTCGGAGCCCTGAGCGGCGAGCGCGTCGATCCGCTGCTGGTAGGCGGGGCCGTCGAACGAGGTCACCGCGCGAGTCCAGCAGGATTCGCTCCCGCCCCGGCGCGGGCAGGCACCACGGGGGCGGGGGCCGCACCCAGCCTCCCGGGGAGGAGCGAGCTGCGGGGAGGGGTGGCCGCTGGGGGGGCCGTGGCGGGGTGCGTCGCCCCGCACAGCCGGTAGCCGACCCGCGGCACGGTCTCGATCACCGGTGGCGCGCCGAGCTTTTGGCGGAGCCTTCCGATCGTCACGGCGACGGTGTTGGTGAAGGGGTCGGCGTGCTCGTCCCAGGCCTGCGCGAGGAGCTCCTCGGCGCTCAGCACCGCGCTGCTGCGCAGCAGCGCCTCGAGCACCGCGAACTCCTTCGCCGAGAGCTCGAGCGGGCGGCCGGCGCGGACGGCGCGGTGGCGCAGCGGGTCGAGCTCGACGTCGTTCCAGCGCAGCACGTGGCCGCGCGCCTCGGGCTGGCGGCGCGCGAGCGCCCGCACCCGCAGGAGCAGCTCGCGGAAGTGGAAGGGCTTCCCGAGGTAGTCGTCGGCGCCGAGCTCGAGCCCCGCGACGCGGTCGTCCGGCGTCACCGCGCCGCTCAGCATGAGCACCATCGCGCGGCTCTCGTTCCTCGCGATCTGCTGGCAGAGCTCGTCACCGTCGAGGCCCGGGAGGGTGCGGTCGAGCACGACGACGTGGTAGTTCGTGAGCGCGAGCTTGCAGGCCGCGCCGACGCCGTCGTAGGCGACGTCGACCGCGATGCCGTGCGCGCGCAGCCCCTCGGCGACGACGTCCGCGAGCGCGACCGAGTCCTCGACGACGAGCACGCGCATCAGAGCATCCCCCGCCGGATGAGGACGGGCGCGCGCCCGGGCGCCGTCTGATCGGCGGGCCGCCGCCCGCTCCCCGGCCGTCCGAGGCCGCCTCGCGCCGCGGTCATCCGCCGTTGCTCGCCGTGGCACCGCCCTGCGTGGGGATGTGCACGGCGCCGTGGCCGGCCGAGAGGCAGGCCCGCGCCGCGGCGAGCTGGGCCGGCGTGAGCGCGTGCTCGTTGATCCCGGTGCCGGCGAGGTTGAACTGGCCCTGACCGTTCGGGTCGGGGAAGTTCGAGATGCCGTGGCTGCGCACGCAGCGGGCGAAGGCGAGCCCGTCCTGGATCTGCTGGGGGGTCCTCACGTCCTCACCGTTGCCGATCCCGGCCTGCGCAAGGACGGCGTGGCAGACGAGCGTGGCGTGGCTCACCACCGAGTCCGGGAAGGCGTGGAGGGCCGCCTTGTCGAGGACCGGCTGGCCCTTCGCGGGGCCTTCGGTGGCGATGGTCGGGTCCGGGAGGTTGGGGAGGCCGTTCCGGCGGAGGCACCGCCCGGCGAGCAGCATCGCGCTGGGATGGGCGGTGGCCGACCCCGCCGCGCCCGGGGCCGTCGTGGAGGGGACGTTCGCGACGCCGGGAGCGCCACCCCCGCCACAGCCGGCGGCGAGCAGCGAGAGGGCGGCGATCGCGACAGTCACGGCGAGGGTGCGGGACCGGCGGTGGTGGATCCTGGTCATTCAGTGCCTTTCAACTGAGCAGAGAGATCGACTCCGCGGCCGCCGCCCATCAGGCCGCCCGCCGGCGCACCAGCCACGCGGTCGTCGCGATCAGCAGCACCGACAGCGCAAGCAGCCAGCCGCCCTCGATCCACTGGAATGGCCAGAAGCGGCTCGCCGGCTGGTAGGTGGTCAACTGCGTGTAGCCGTGCCGCACGAGGTACTGCCACGCGTCGAGGGATTTCGGGACGCCGCCCTTTCCGGCGAACTGCGCCGGTGCCCCCTGCTGGAGGATCTGGCCGAGCGCCGTCTCGCTGATCGGGCGGCCCGCCCTGGTGAGCCACTGCTGGTTGATGACCCACGCGGAGCCGGGCAGGTCCAGGCGGCTCGTGACGAGCGGCGTCAGGTAGTGCTCGCGCAGGAACGTGCCGGTGCCGAAGGCGAGCCCGGCGTAGAGGGCCAGGCTGGCGGCGATCGCGGGCACGACCCGGCGGACGAGCGTGCCGGCCAGGGCGCCGACCGCGAAGGCGGTGAGCGTCCAGGCGGCCAAGGAGACCCCGCGCAGGTCGAACAGGCCCGGGTTGAACGGGGACATCTCCGAGAGGGAGAGGGACTGGTTGCCCGTCGCGAAGTACGGCCCGTAGTACCAGGAGACGAGCACGCTGATCGCTGCGGTGGCGGCGGTCACCGTGGCGGCGAGCAGGACCAACTTGGCGAGCGTCCACCGCCGCCGCCCGAAGCCCTGCGTCCAGGCGAAGCGGTAGGTGCCGGTCTCGAACTCGCGGGCGATCACCGGCGCCCCGAGGAAGGCCCCGATCAGCACTGGCACCGCCTGCGGGATGACGCCGTTCGCGAGGAAGCTGAAGGTGTTGTTGAAGCTGCTGACCCGTTCACCGCAGGCGAACGAGCTCGCCGGTCGACAGGCGATCGCCGCGGAATAGACGTGGTGCAGGTGCACGCCGGCGAGCGAGAAGCCCAGCGCGAGCACACCCAGCAGCGTGGCCACGCCGCTCAACGCCAAGCGGTGCTGCCGCCAGGTGACCCACACCATCTGCCGCCAGGGCAGTGGCGCGACGCTCGCTTGCTCCTCGTCGCTCGCCGGCGCGGCGAGCATGCTCAGCGTGGTCATTTCGCCGCCTCCGCCTGCTCGGCGGCGCGGGTACGTGAGGGGCCCGGCAGGGCCGTGGCGGAGGGCACGCGCAGATAGGCGAGGGCGAGCTCTTCGAGGCCGACCGGATGCGCCTCCCATCCCGGCGGGACCGGATCGTCCGCAGGCGTCCGGACAAGGAGGTGGGCCTGTGCAGTCGCCTGGCTGGCGTGCCCGACGTTCCAGTCCTCGGCACGCCGCCCGGCCTCCGAGGAGGGGCCGATGAGCACGCGGTGGCTGGCGAGGAGATCGTCGACCTCCCCTGCCACCTGGACGCTCCCGTGCGAGACGAGCACGAGGTAGTCGGCGACCCGCTCGAGCTCCGCGAGCACGTGCGAGGAGAGCACGACCGAGACCCCGTCGTCGGCGACCGCGGTCATCACCGTCGCCATGAAGTCGTGGCGGGCGAGCGGGTCGAGCATCGCCATCGGCTCGTCGAGCACGAGCAGTCTTGGCCGGCGCGCGAGCGCGAGCGTCAGCGCGAGCTGGGCCAGCTGGCCCCCGGACAGCTTCCCCGCCTTCTGTCGCAGCGGGATGCCGAGCTCGCCGAGGCGCTCCTCGGCGTAGCGCTCGTCGAAGCGGCGGTTGAGGTTGCGGGTCACGTGCAACAGGTCGGCCGCCGAGAGGTTCTGGTAGAGCGGCGTGTCCTGGGCGACGAAGGCGATCCCGTCGAGTGCGGACGGCGAGCCGGCGGGGCGGCCGCCGAGGACGGTCACCTCACCGGTGGTCGGGCTGGCCAGCCCGACCGCGAGGTTCAGCAGGGTCGACTTGCCGGCGCCGTTCGGGCCGACGAGCGCGGCGACGTGCCCGTCGGGGATCGCGAGCGTGCAGTCCTGCAGCGCTCTCGTCGCGCCATAGGACTTGCCGAGGGCGTGCGTCTCAATGACGTTCACGCCACGCCCTCCGCCTCGTGCCGCGCAGCGCCGCGCCGCGCGGCGGTACCCCCGCGGCGCTCACGAAAATCCCGCATCACGTTCGCGACGAGCGCTGCGATCCCGTCCTCGTCGAGGCCCGCCGCGTCAGCGGTCGCCACCCAGGAGGCGAGCGAGCGTCGGAGCTCGGTGAGCTCGGGCAACGCCACCTGGCCGAGCGTCGCGACGATGAACGTCCCCTGGCCGGGGCGTCCGACCGCGAGGCCCTTGTTCTCCAGCTCCCGGTAGGCCTTCAGCACGGTGTTCGGGTTGATCGCCAGCGAGGCGACCACGTCCCGGACCGTCGGCAGCTGATCGCCGGGCGCGAGGTAGCCGAGCCGCAGCGCGTGCTCGCCTGGTGCACGTACTCGGCGATCACCTCGCTCGACGAGTACGTCGAGGACGCCGAGGGCTCCTTTGACTGGGGCGTCCCGGACGAGGAGCTCTTCTCCTTCATCAACGCCCTCGAGCGCCCGATCGGCACCCACCTCTACGGGCGGCGGATGTACGAGACGATGCGCGCCTGGGAAACGATCGGGACGGGCGGCGATGAACCGCTGGTGAACAGGGAGTTCGCGGAGATCTGGCGGGCCGCCGAGAAGGTCGTCTACTCCCGGACGCTGCACGCGCCGTCGAGCGCGCGCACCCGCATCGAGCGCGAGTTCGAGCCTCACGTGCTGAGGAGGCTCAAGGAGACGTCGCCTCACGACTTGAGCATCGGAGGCGCCGAGCTCGCAGGCACCGCCATCGCGGCCGGCGTAGTGGACGAGTGCCACCTGTTCCTCTGTCCGATCGTCCTCGGTGGCGGGAAGCGAGCGCTGCCCGAGGACGTGCGCGTCGAGCTCGCACTCCTCGACGAGCACCGCTTTGAGAGCGGTGTCGTCCATCTCCACTACGCGTTGCGCCCCTGAGCCTCTCGGCAACGCGGCTACCGGCTCTGATGGGCCGGCCGGCACCGAGGTGCCGCCGCGTCGAGGTGGCGAATGCGTGTCGTGCCGACGTCAGCCGCCCGCACCTCTTCGGCGGCGCGGTCCTCGCCGAGCGGCGCAGCGCGAGCGCCCCGCGTCGTCGGCGCAGGCACGCCGGGCCGTCGGTAGCGCGCCGCGGTGCTCGACGAGGAGATCCGCGACCTCGCCACCGGCCAGAACTACGCCGTGCTCACCACGCTCTTCCCCGACGGCCGCCCGCAGTCCCAGCTCGTCTGGATCGACGCCGACGAACGGCATCTCTACGTGAACACCGAGCGGGCGCACCAGAAGTGCCGCAACGTGGAGCGCGACCCGCGCGCCGCCGTGGCGATCATCGACGCCGCGCGGCTGCACCGCTACGTCGAGGCCCCGCGGGCAGGTGACCGAGATCCGCGGCGGCGACGAGGCGCGGCGCCACCTCGACGGCCTCTCGGAGCGCTACACGGGCAAGTCCCACGAGCGGGCGGTCCGCAGCAAGCGGGTGATCCTCGTCATCGCCCCGGAACGGCAACGGGCCGGGCTGCGGGGCTGAGCGCCGGGCACGGCGGGCGCTCCTAAGCTCTCGGGCCATGCCGGACAACGGAAAGCGCCTGAGACCGACGTCGGCGGCGTGAGCACCCTCGGGGAGCTCGCGGCCCGCCTTCGGGCCGCCCTCGGCGACGGGGCGGTCCTCGACGATCCCGCCGAACTGCGCACCTACGAGTGCGACGGCCTCTCGCACTACCGCGCCGTCCCCGGCCTCGTGGCCTTCGCCACCTCGGCCGACGCGGTGGCGACGATCGTCACCGCCTGCGCGCAGGCGGCGGTCCCCTTCGTCGCGCGCGGCTCGGGGACCGGCCTCTCGGCGGGCGCCCTCCCCTCGACCGAGGGGGTGCTGATCGTGCTCGCGAAGATGCGCGGCCTCGTCGAGCTCGACGCCGAGGGCCAGCGCGCCGTCGTCGAGCCTGGCTTCATCAACCTCGACGTCAGCCGCGCCGCCGCCCCCTACGGACTGTTCTACGCGCCCGACCCCTCGAGCCAGCAGATCTGCTCGATCGGCGGCAACGTCGCCGAGAACTCGGGCGGCGCGCACTGCTTGAAGCACGGCTTCACCACGCACCACGTCACCGGGATCGAGCTCGTCACCCCCTCGGGCGAGCAGGTCACCCTCGGCAACGGGAAGGCCCCCGACGCCCCCGGCTACGACCTGCTCGGCGCCTTCGTCGGCTCCGAGGGGACGATCGGCATCCTCACGCAGGCGACGCTGCGCCTCCTCCCCCGCCCCGAGGCGGTCGTCACCCTGCTCGCCGGCTTCGCGACCACCGACGAGGCGGGCGCCGCGGTCTCGGCGATCATCGCCTCGGGGGTCCTCCCCGCGGCGATCGAGATGATGGACGCCCTCGCCATCCTCGCCGCCGAGACGGCGGTCCACCCTGGCTACCCCGAGGGCTGCGGCGCGGTCCTGCTCGTCGAGCTCGACGGCCCGGGCATCGACGTCGCCGAGGGACTCGCCACCGTCGAGGCGCTGTGCCTCGCGAACGGGGCCTCCGAGCTGCGCACGGCGACCTCGGAGGCCGAGCGGGCGCTGTTGTGGAAGGGGCGCAAGTCCGCCTTCGCCGCGGTCGGCCAGCTGTCGCCGGACTTCATCGTCCAGGACGGCGTGATCCCCCGCACCAAGCTCCCCGAGGTGCTGCGGGCGATCGACGCCCTCGCCCTCGCGGCGGGCATCCGGGTGGCGAACGTGTTCCACGCCGGCGACGGCAACCTCCACCCGCTCGTCCTGTTCGACGAGTCGGTGGAGGGCGACGCCGAGCGCGCCGAGGCGGTCTCCTCGGCGATCGTCGACCTCTGCATCGCGCACGGCGGCTCGATCACCGGCGAGCACGGCGTCGGCGCCGACAAGGTGCAGTTCATGGGGCGGATGTTCGGCGAGGACGACCTCGACACGATGCAGCTGCTGCGCTGCGCCTTCGACCCCGCGGGCCTCTCCAACCCGGGGAAGATCTTCCCCACCCCGCGCCTGTGCGGTGAGGTGCCGGGGCGGCGCGGCGCGCACCCGCTCACGGTGCCGGGCGCCGTCGAGGTCTTCTGATGGACGAGGAGGCTCCGGCCGCGAACGACAGCGTCGACGGCGTCCCCGCGCGGCGCACCGTGCGCCCCGAGAGCACCGAGGCGCTCGCCGCCCTGCTCACCGAGGGGGCGGCGGCGGGCGAGGCCGTCGTCTTCGTCACCGGTCGCAGCAAGCTCGACTGGGGGCGGCCGCCGCGCCAACTCGACGCCGTCGTCGACCTCTCCGCGATGGAGCGGGTCATCGAGCACGCAGCCGGCGACCTCGTCGTGCGCACCTCGGCCTCGGTCCGCCTCGCCGAGCTGAACGCCGAGCTCGCCCGCGCTGGCCAGCGCCTGGCGATCGACGAGGTCGTCCCCGGCACGAGCATCGGCGGGCTGATCGCCACCGGCCTCTCCGGCCCGCTCCGCCACGCCTTCGGCTCGGTGCGCGACCTGCTCCTCGGGATCACCGTGGTGCGCGCCGACGGCAGGGTCGCGAGGAGCGGCGGCCGCGTCGTGAAGAACGTCGCCGGCTACGACCTCGGGAAGCTCTTCACCGGCTCCTTCGGCACCCTCGGAGCGATCACCGAGGCGTGGTTCCGCCTCCACCCCCTCCCGGCGGCGCGCCGCTACCTCAGCGCGAGCTGGTCCGAGGCCGAGTCCGCCGCGGCGACGGTGCGGCGGGTGGCGACCTCGACGGCCGCCCCCGCGGCGGTCGAGCTCGGGCGGGACGGCCGCGGCCCCTACGCCGTCACGGTCCTCCTCGAGGGCTCCGAGGCGAGCGTGGCCGCCCGTGCCGACCAGCTCGAGGCGCTGACCGGCGCCCGCTTCGCCGCCGGCGCCGTGCCTCCCGAGGGCTTCGGCTCGCTCCCGGGCGACTCGACGCTGAAGCTCACCTTCGCCCCCGGCACGCTCGGCCCGCTCCTCGACCACCTCGACAGCAGCCTCGCTGGCCTCGGAGGGCCGGGCGAGGGGCTCGTGCTCCGCGGCGCGGCGGGCGTCGGCGTCCTGTTCCTCGGTGCCGGGCCGGAGGTCGACCTCGCGCCCGTGCTGCGCGCCGCGCGCGAGGCGGCGACCGCGGCGGGGGGCGGGGCGATCGTGCTGCGCGCGCCCGCCGGGCGACGCGCCGGTCTCGACCTTTACGGCCCGCTCCCCGCGCCCGCGCTGCAGCGGGCGGTGAAGGCCTCGTTCGACCCAGGCGATCGCCTCGCCCCTGGCCGCTTCGTGGCCGCCTGATGGCCGGGCGTGCCGAGCGGCCGCACGGCATCGGCCCGCACCCGGTGGCGGGCGGCGTCTTCGCCGAGCACGGCCCGGACCCCGCCCTCGTCGGGGACTGCGTCCACTGCGGCTTCTGCCTGCCGACCTGTCCGACCTACGTGCTGTGGGGCGACGAGGCCGACTCGCCGCGGGGGCGCATCTACCTGATGCGCGAAGGGATCGAGGGTGCCCCCCCCTCCCCCGCCCTCTACCAGCACCTCGACGCCTGCCTCGGCTGCATGGCCTGCCTCACGGCGTGCCCCTCCGGGGTCCGCTACGACCGCCTGATCGAAGAGGCGCGGGCCGTCATCGAGCCGGGGCGGCCGAGCCGACGCGAGCGCCTCCAGCGGCGGCTGATCTTCTCCCTCTTCCCCTACCGCCGCCGCCTCGCCCCGCTCGCCGTGCTGCTCGCGCCGGGTTGGCGGACGCGTCTCTTGGAGGCGCTGCGCATCAGCGCCGTCGGCCGCCGCCTCCCCGCCCCCCTCCCGGCGATGCTCGAGGTCGCGCCCGTGGTGCGGAGGGAGGCCCCGGTCGCGGCCTTCACCCCCGCGAGCGGGCCGCGCCGCGGCCGCGTCGGGCTCCTCGTCGGCTGCGTGCAGGGCGCCTTCTTCCCCGCGGTGAACGCGGCCACCGTGCGGGTGCTCGCCGCCGAGGGCTTCGACGTCGTCGCGCCCGCCGCCGCCGGCTGCTGCGGCGCCCTCTCCTCGCACAGCGGCCGCAAGGCCGAGGCGCAGCGCTTCGCCCGCGCGCTGATCGCCGCCTTCGAGGCAGCAGAGCTCGACGCGATCGTCGTCAACGCCGCAGGCTGCGGCTCGGCGATGAAGGAGTACGCCGAGCTGCTCGCCGACGAACCGCCCTGGGCGGCGCGAGCCGCGGCGCTGTCGAGCAAGGTGCGCGACGTCGCGGAGTTCCTCGCCGGGATCGAGCCCGTGGCCCCCCGCCACCCGCTCCCGATCACCGTCGCCTACCACGACGCCTGTCACCTCGCGCACGCCCAGCAGATCGTCGCCGAGCCGCGTCTGCTGCTCGACGCGATCCCCGGCCTGCGGCGGGTCGAGCTCGCCGAGCCGGAGCTCTGCTGCGGCTCGGCCGGCGTCTACAACCTGCTGCAGCCCGCGGCGGCGAGCGCGCTCGGGGACCGCAAGGCAGCCAACGTCGCCCGCGCCGAGGCCGAGCTGCTCGTCGCCGCCAACCCGGGCTGCACGATGCAGATCGCGGCGGCGCTGCGTAGGGCGGGGAGCGAGATGGCGAGCGCACACACGATCGAGGTCCTCGACGCCTCGATCCGCGGCAGCGGAGCCGAAACGCTCACCGCGACCCGGCGCTGAGGAGACGCTCTCGCGACCGCGCATCGCCCGCCGGCACGCCACAGCCCCGGGCCGGAGCCCGGGGCTGTCGCCCACTCCCCTCCGACAGACCTACAGCCAGCGGCCGAAGCACCACCCGCCGCCCGTCCCCGCCTCGGTGCGGTAGACGGGGACGTAGTCGACGAGCTCGAAGTTGAGGGAGGTCGCCTCGAGGGCGCCACCCGCGGTCACCCAGTTCATCGACTCCGAGGTGGCCGAGTAGAGGCGGTGCCGCGGCAGGCCCTGCAGCGCCGAGCCGTCCTTCTGCTCGAGCGCCGCGATCAGCGAGCGGTCGAGCTCCTCGTCGGTGACGAAGTGGCTGAGGCCGCCCGAGGCGACAACCGCCACCCGCAGGTCGCTCGGCCAGGCCGCCACCGCCGCGCCGATCGCCTTGCCGATCTGGTAGCAGCGACGCGGGGTCACCTGGTTCGGCGGGTAGCAGGTGTTCTGCACCACCGGGAGGATCGTCCGCGGCTGGTTGTTGAAGACGCGCTTCACCACGTAGGAGTAGCCGTGCGGCAGCCCCTGGTCCTTCTCGGCGGTCTCGCGGACCGAGTCGATCTCGCCGTCCTTGGTCGGGTAGCGACGGGCGACCCTGCCCTTGTAGGTGTCCTCGACGTAGTTGAAGTGGCTGATGTCGAAGTCGTGGTCGCGCAGGTACTCGATGAGGTAGCGGCCGAGGTCCGAGGCGACCGGCACGTCCATCGCGACGTCGCCGTAGCCCTCGGCGATGCGCCGCGAGATCTCCGCGTTCGGCCAGGGGCCCCCGCCCTTGCGGGGGCGGATCGGCACGCTGTCACCCCAGAAGATCGAGAACATCGGCATGTTCGACTCGTAGAACCACTCGTCCTGGTCGTCCGAGACGATGATCGTGATGTCCGGGTTCACCTCTTCGACGGTCTTCGCGAGGACCGCGATGGCCCGCTGGCAGCGGTCGGCCTGCTCGTTGAAGACGTCGACGCTGCGGGGCTTGTCCTGGATCTCCTTGGGGACGTAGTTCGCCACGGCCTCGTCGAAGCTCATCGACCACCCGTCGGGTGGGAAGACGAGCTCGGGGTTGCGGCGGTCGACCGTCGCGTACTCCTCCCAGAGGCTGCCCGGAAGGGCGAGCAGGGGGGTGTGCGAGGTGCCGATCCCGAGAACGATCTCTGCCATTGGCTCTCTCCTTGCGGTCCAGCGGTCCAGAACGATCAGTGTACGGACGGTTTCTATTCTCCCGCACCCTGCTGACGAGGTCAATGGTCGCGCAGCCCGGCAGTACCGTCTCGGCATGGCGCGCTCCCCCGTCGTCAGCGCCCGCGCGCTCAGCAAGCGCTTCGGCGACTTCGTCGCGGTCGACGCCATCGATTTCGACATCTGGCCGGGCGAGGTCTTCGGCTTCCTCGGCCCGAACGGCGCCGGCAAGAGCTCGACGATGAGGATGATCGGCTGCATGTCGCCGCCGACGAGCGGAGAGCTGCGTGTGCGCGGCCTCGACCCCGCGACCGACGGTCCCGAGATCCGCGCCCACCTCGGCGTCGTCCCCCAGGACGACGCCCTCGACGACCAGCTCACGGTGTTCGACAACCTGCGCGTCTACGCCCGCTACTTCGACATCCCCCGCCGCGAGGCGCGCGCCCGCGCCGCCGAGCTGCTCTCCTTCGCGCAGCTCGAGGGGCGCGGGGACGACCGCGTCGACCAGCTCTCGGGGGGCATGCGGCGGCGGCTGACGATCGCCCGCGCGCTCATTTCCCGCCCGGAGCTCGTGATCATGGACGAGCCCTCGACGGGCCTCGACCCACAGGCCCGTCACCTCGTCTGGGAGCGCCTCCACCGCCTGAAGCGTGAGGGCGTCACCCAGATCGTCACCACCCACTACATGGACGAGGCGGAGCAGCTCTGCGACCGCCTCGTCGTCATGGACCACGGCCGCATCGTCGCCTCGGGGAGCCCGCGCGAGCTGATCCGCGCGCACGTCAGCCGCGAGGTGGTCGAGATCCGCGTCGAGGACGGCGACTACCGCTCGCTCATCGAGGAGCTCGCGCCGCTCGCCGAGCGCACCGAGCAGCTCGCCGACCGCCTCTGCTGCTACGTCGCCGACGGCGACGCGCTCGTCGCCGCCCTCTCGAAGATCGATCCCCGCGACCTGCACCCGCTCGTGCGACGCGCCTCGCTCGAGGACGTCTTCCTCGCCCTCACCGGGCGCACCCTCGTCGATTGAGCGCGCTCAGCCTCCCCCGCCGCGACCGCGCCACGCCGCTGTGGAGCCGCGCCCTGTTCGGGCTGCTCGTCCAGTACCGGAGGACCTGGCGGAGCTCGGTGGAGATGAACTTCATCTACCCCGTGCTCTACCTCTCGGCGATGGGCATCGGCCTCGGCGGCCTCGTCAACCGCCACCTCGCGGCCAGCCACGCCGCCGCGCTCGGGGGCGTCTCCTACCTCGCCTTCATCGCCCCGGGGATCCTCGCATCCTCGGCGATGCAGATCTCGACCCAGGAGGGGACCTGGCCGATCCTCGGCCGCTTCAAGTGGGAGCGCACCTACCTCGCGATGGCGCAGACGCCGCTCAGGGCCAAGGACATCCTCACCGGCCAGCTCGCCTTCGTCGCCCTCCGCCAGCTGATGACGAGCGCCGTCTTCGTCGTCATGATGTGGGCCTTCGGGGCGCTCACCTCCCCCGAGGCGCTGGTCGCCCTCCCCGTCGGCGTGCTCGTCGGCCTCGCCTTCGCGACGCCGTGCATCGCGTTCACCGCGACCCAGGAGACCGACGCCGGCTTCCCCACGATCCACCGCCTGATCGTGATCCCGCTCTTCCTGTTCTCGGGCTCGTTCTTCCCGATCACCCAGCTGCCGCGCCCATTGCAGCTGCTCGCGATGGCGACGCCGCTCTACCACGGGGTCGCGCTGGCGAGGGCGGCGACCCTCGGGCACCTCGCGACCTCGGCGAGCGTTGGCCACGCCGGCTACCTCCTCGCCCTCGCCCTCTTCGGCGCGCTGGTGGCGCGGCGCACCTTCGAGCGCCGCCTCGTGCGGTGAGGGCGACCGTGGGCGCCCCCGCGCGTGCGCTGCCGGCAGGGGCGCGCCTCACGCCGCTCTTGCTCGCGCGGCCGCGGCGCGCCCTCACGCTCGTCGAGCGCAGCGTGCGCGTCTACAAGACGAAGTGGATCTACATCGTCTCGGGCTTCTTCGAGCCGCTCTTCTACCTGCTGTCGATCAACGTCGGCCTCTCGCACCTCGTCGGGAGCGTCGAGCTCGGCGGCCACCCGGTCTCCTACGCCCGCTTCGTCGCCCCGGGGCTGCTCGCCACCTCGGCGATGAACGGCTCGATCCTCGACACGACCTACAACTTCTTCTTCAAGCTGAAGATCGCGAAGACCTTCCAGTCGGTCATCGCCACGCCGCTCGGCGTCGCCGACATCACCTTCGGTGAGGTCGGGTGGGCGGTCGTGCGCGGCTCGATCTACTCGGTGGGCTTCCTCGTGGTGATGGCCGCCTTCGGCCTCGTCACCTCGCCCTGGGCTGTGCTCGACCTGCCGGCGACGATGCTCGTCGCGCTCTGCTTCGCCTCGCTCGGGATCGCCGCCTCGAGCTACATGCGCACCTGGCAGGACCTCTCGGCGGTGTCGCTCGCGGTGCTGCCCTTCTTCTTGTTCTCGGGGACCTTCTACCCGCTCTCGGTCTACCCCCACCCGGTCGCGCTGGTCATCGGGTTGACCCCCCTCTACCAGGGGGTGGTCCTCTGCCGGGGACTGACGAACGGCATCGTCGACCCCGGCCTGCTGTGGCACGCCGCGCTGCTGGTGGCGCTCTCGCTGGCGGGGCTCGCGATCGCGGCGCGCCGCCTCGGCCGGCTGCTCACGCCGTAGGGCGGCGCGCCGCCGCGCATCAACGGTGCGGTCAGCTGTCAGACTGTCGCGGTGGCCTCGCGCATCGTCTCCCGGCACTGGTTCCCGACGCACCAGCCGCAGACCCTGCAGATCGCGGTCGCTCTCTTGTACTGGAACGCCTTCCTGCTCGTCGTCGGCGGCCTCTTCCTGCACTTCGGGCCGGCCGCGCTGATCACCCTCCTCGCCGACGTGGCGGGCGGCTTCGGCGTCGCGAACGCCAAGCGCTGGGGCTACTACGTCGCGGTCGCCGCGGCGCTCTTCCCCTTCGTGATCCTCTTCCGGAGCCTCTTCACCGGCGGCGGCCTCGCCCTCAACCTCACCCTCATCTTCGACGTCGCCCTCGTCGCCCTCCTCGTGCACCCGATGAGCCGCTCGCACGTGAAGGTCTGGTTCTCCTAGCGGGGTGCCCACCACCCCCGACGCGGCGACCCAAGACGAGCACCTCCCCGAGGGCGCCGAGAAGCGCGCCTACGTGCAGGAGATGTTCGACCGCATCGCCCCCCGCTACGACCTGCTGAACACGCTGATGACCTTCGGCCTCGACCGCCGCTGGCGGGTGCGCACCGTGCGCGCGCTCGGCCTCGCCCCCGGCCAGGCGGTCCTCGACCTCGCCTCGGGGACGGGGCCGCTGCTCGCGACGCTGCGGGCGCGCGGGCTGCGGGCGCTCGGCGCCGACCTCTCCTACGAGATGCTCGCCGCCGGCGGCGCCCGTGCCGCCGGCTCGCTGCAGGGCGACGCGGCCGCGCTGCCGCTCGCCGGGGGGGCCCTCGACGGGGTCGTCTCGGGCTTCGCGCTGCGCAACTTCGCCGACCTCGGCGCGACCTTCGCCGAGCTCGCGCGCGTGCTGCGGCCGGGGGGAAGGCTCGCCATCCTCGAGGTCGACCGCCCCGCGAACCCGCTGCTGCGCCTCGGCCACCGCCTCTGGTTCGAGCGCGTCGTGCCACGCCTCGGCGCCCTCCTCTCCGACGCCCGCGCCTACGCCTACCTCCCGCGCTCGGTCGCCTACCTCCCCGACCCGTCCGCGCTCGCGACGGCCCTCGAGGCGGCGGGCTTCACCGCGGTGACGCGCCTCCGCCTCTCGGGCGGCCTCACCCAGGTGGTGACAGCGACGCGCCGGGGGGACCCATGAGCGGCGTCCGCCTCCTCGCCTCCGACGGCGCCGAGCTCGACCCCGGCCAGCTGCACGTCGAGGACATGGAGCTGCACGCCGGCGAGCTCGCTGCCGTGGTACAGGCCGCGACGCGCGCCGGGCGCGTGCTCGCCCGCGACGGCTTCGCGCTGCGCGGCCTCGGCGAGGCGGCGGCGATCGAGCTCCCCGCCGGCCTCGGCGAGAAGGGGGCGGCGCGCGCCGCCGCCGCGCTGCTGGCCGCGCTGCCCGCCGAGGGGCGCACTCGCGCCGTCGCCCTCGGCGCCCTCCCCTTCGACCCCGCCGCGCCGGCGCGCCTCACCGTGCCACGCCTCGTCGTCCGCGAGGAGGACGGCGCGAGCCGCGCTCTCGTCGTGCTGCCGGCAGGCGAGCGGGTCGATCGCGGCGCCCTGCTCGGGGCGCTCACCGCCGGCAACGGCCACCCCACCGCGCCCCCCGAGCGCTTCCACCTCGCGCCCGCGGGGAGCCACGCCTCGTTCCGCCGGCGCGTCGCCGCCGCGCTCCAGGAGATCGAGAGCGGGCGCTTCGACAAGGTCGTCCTGGCCCGCGAGGTGACGGTGCACGCCGACCGCCCCTTCCGCCCCGAGCACCTCGTCGGCCGCCTGCGCCGCCTGCACCCCTCCTGCTGCACCTTCTCGGTGGACGGCGTCGTCGGCGCGAGCCCCGAGCTGCTCGTGCGGCGACGGGGCGAGGCGGTCACCTCCCAGCCGCTCGCCGGCACCGTCGGCCGCAGCGGTGACCCCGACGAGGACCGCCGTCTCGCGGAGTCGCTCCTCGCCTCGGACAAGGAGCGCGCCGAGCACCGCTACGTCGTCGACGCGATCCGCGACGCGCTCGCCCCCTTCAGCGCGGCGCTGAGCGTCCCGGAGACCCCCCACCTGATGGAGCTGCGCAACGTCGTGCACCTGGCGACGACGATCGAGGGGCGCCTCGCCGCCGACCGGGCGGGCTGCCTCGAGCTCACCGCCGCGGTGCACCCCACCCCCGCGGTCTGCGGCACGCCCCGCGAGGCCGCCCTGCAGTACCTGCGCGAGGAGGAGCACCTCCGCCGCGACCGCTACGCCGGCCCCGTCGGCTACCTCGACGGCGACGGCGACGGCGAGTTCTGGCTCGCGATCCGCTCGGCGATGATCGACGGGCGCGACGCGCGCCTGCTCGCCGGGGTGGGGATCGTCGCCGGCTCGGTGCCCGACGACGAGCTTGCCGAGACCCAGCTGAAGCTGCAGGCGCTGCTCGCCGCCGCGGTGCGCCCCTAAGGTTCCACGCCAAGTTAGTACGCGCGTAGTATCCTGGCGGGGTGGAGGTCACGAGGGAGGGGCTCGCGCGATTCTTCGCCGTCGTCCTTCCCCACATGGACGAGCTGCAACGTCGGGTCGTCGCGGGTGCTGCCGCCGAGATGCTCGGCCGTGGTGGCAAGTCCGCGGTGGCCGAGGCCTCGGGGATGAGCCGCAACACCGTGATCAAGGCCGAGTCCGAAGTCGTTTCGGGCATTGATCCCTCCTCGCGCCTCCGTGCTCCCGGCGGTGGCGACAAGCTCCTGATCGACAAGCAGCCCGGCCTGCTCGAGGCCCTCGACGAGCTCGTCGGCCCGGAGACCCGGGGCAACCCGATGTCGAAGCTGCGCTGGACCCAGAAGTCCTCGACGAAACTGGCCGCAGAGCTCGTCGCCCAAGGCTTCGACGTCTCCTCGCGCACGGTGCTTCGCCTGTTGCACCGCCTCGGTTACTCGCTCCAGGCCAACGCCAAGGTCAACGAGGGGACCCAGCACCCCGACCGTGATGCCCAGTTCCGTTACCTGAACGACCAGGCCAGCGCGTTCATCGAGGCGAACCAACCGGTGATCAGCGTCGACACATCCGGTTTTGGCACAGGTTCCTGAGCGCGAATAGCTGCTGCTTGCAGGACAAATCAGTGGATCTGGAGATCCGCGATCTTCGAGGCGATACCTGAGAAACTGCCTCGCGGCCGTGAAATTCGCGGCGCTGTGGAGGTGTGCAGTGAGTCAAGCCCGTCTTCGGGTCATCGAGGGATCAGCAGCACGAGCTGACAGTGCGATCGATCCCTTCGAGTACCAGGCGAGCTGTCTCGACGCCTACGTCGCCACCTGGGTGGCGCGCTCGTTCAGCAAGGACTCGATCACGAACACGAGCGGCGTGCTGCGTCGCTTCCTCTCCGCATGCGGCCGACCGGCCTGGGAGGTCACGCGGGACGATGTCGACCGGGTGGTCGGCGGGCTCGCCGGGCTCGGCATGGCGCCGTCGACGCGCCGCGGCTACGTCCAGGCCTTCAAGGGCTTCCACGAGTTCCTCCTCCTCCGCAAGGCGACCGAGATCGAGGCACTCTTCGGGGCCGCTCCGGTCCTCGACCCGATCGACCGGTTCAACTCCGCGGCGCACACGACAGACCTCTCACCAGGCGCGCTCGTCCCGCCCGACGTGGATCGCCTCGAACGCTTCTTCACCTTCCTTCGTGAGCGGGTCGGCTCGGTGCGCAAGTACGCCGTCGCCGGCCGGGACTACGCCCTCTATCGCACCATCTACCACGCGGGGCTCCGTGCCGAGGAGACCGCGAGCCTGATGCACTCCGATGTCCACTTCGAGCGAGGGCCGTTCGGCAAGCTCCACGTCCGCAACGGCAAAGGTGCGCGGGGATCCGGTCCGCGGCCGCGTTTCGTGCCGATGCTCGACCACCTCGACCTCGTGATGACGTGGTACTTGGCCGACGTTCGCCCGCGCTTTCGCGACGGGACAGCGCTCTTTTGCGACGAAGGGGGCGGGCCGATCAGCCGGGGCACGATCCGCAACCGCCTCGCCTCGCTCTTGGCGATCGAGGGCGGGCCGCCCGAGGAGCGCTTCACCCCGCACTCGCTGCGGCGGGCGTGCGCGACCCACAACTACGAGCGCGGCGTCGATCTCGTCGCCATTCAGCAGCTTCTTGGCCACTGGCAGATCGGGACCACCATGAAGTACGTCTCGCCCTCGGCAACCTTCATCGAGGATGCCTATCGGCGAGCGATGTCGGCGACGATGAGCGAGCTCGAGGGGGAGGGCGATGGAGGCTAGGTGGCGACTCCGGATGGCCGCCGCGCAACGCGAGGTCTGGACCGGTGTCGCGCTCCAGCGCCTCCTCGCCGAGCGTGCGGGGCTCCGTCTCTCCTCGGCGTCGGTCTCGGCGCTGTTCTCGAAGACGCCCTCGCAGGTGAAGCTCACCACGCTCGCCGCGCTCTGCACCGCGCTCGAGTGCTCACCGAACGACCTGATCGAGATCGACACGACGCCGGTCTCGCGAGCGACAGAAAACCGCTCGAAGGCGTCGTCGACTCCCACGCCGATCGCCCGGCGTGGGCGCTCGCTGCCGCCGGCGTGAGGATCATCTCCTGTTCGTCGTGCGGCGAGCTCAGGCCCCACGCCGGACACGGGTTGTGCGCGCGGTGTTTGCGCCGCCAGCCCGACCGCCCTTTCGTTTGCGCCGAGGGCCTCCACCGACGCCTCGTCGATCCCCCCGGGTTCCTCGACGCCTACGTCGCCTACGTGACCGAGCGCTTCTCTGTCTCGCGTGCGACTCGGCTCGTCGCTGACCTCGGCCGACTGCTCGAAAGCGAGGGCAACGATCCCGCATCGCTGCTTCGAGCTTCTCGGTCACCGACGGCTCGCGGCGGGACGCTCGCTCGCAGCCTCGGCGACTTCTTCTCCACGGTCGGGCCCGCACCGATCGATGTCGAGGACGAAGGCGATCGTCGAGCCGAGCTCCGGCGAAGGCGACGACTCGTGGCGACGCCGGCGGGCTTCCTCCCAGCCGTCGAGCGCTTCGTCGAAGCCGAGCTCATTGCCCGCAAGCGCGCCGAGCGCCTCAAGGCGACCGTCCCTCGTCACCACCTCACCGAGGAGCGCCTCGATGCGATCGTGGGTCTGGCGATCGCGATCGCCAGGCGAACTGGGGACAGCTGTGGCTTCGAAGTCGTCGCCGAAGGAGACGTCGAGGCCTTCCTCGTCGCCTTCTCACCGGCGGTCTCCCGCCGCTACCTCACGCATCTCCATCGCTTCTTCTCCTTCGCCCGAGCCGAACGGCTCGTGCTCGTCGACCCGACGGCGCGCCTCGAGGGACCGAAAGGCCAAAGCGGCGTGGCGAGCGAGCTCCTTCCCCTCGAGCGCCAGCGCGCCCTCTACGAGCGCTGGACCGGCAGCGCCGACGTCCACCCCTACGAGTCCTTCGTCGGCCTCGCCGGGCTGCTGCACGGCTGTTCCTCGGCCGAGCTTTGCAACCTCGTCCTCGAGGACTGCGATCTCGCCAGATCCACATTGCGTCTCGGACGCCGCCCGCGCCCGGTGCCGCTCGATCCGCGCACCACGGCTGCGCTCGCCGCCTGCCTCGCGCACCACGAGACGTTGTGCACCGAGAACCACCACGTCATCGTCACCCGGCTCACGACGACGAACGCCATCCCCGTCTCAGCGACCTACCTCCGCAGCGTCCTCAGGCCGGCCGGAGTCTCGCTCCGGGTGCTCCGCTCGACCCGCCTCGCCGCGCTCACGCGCAGCACCGACCCGCGCCTCGTCGCGTCGAGCTTCGGCTTCACCTACCGCGCACCACTGCACTACCTCGCCGACGGTGTCGACTCGGCGCGCCTTGCGGAGCTCGCCAACCTGTGAGCTTTCGGAAGCGTTGTGCACACGTTGGCCCGAACGTGTGCGCTTTGAAGAAGAAGGAGCTGATCGGCAACTACGCGAACGGCGGGGAGGAATGGCAACCCGTCGGTGAGCCCGAAGAGGTGAACGACCACGATTTCGCGGACCGGGCCCTCGGTGAGTTCGCCAAGGCCATCCCCTATGGGATCTACGACGTCGCCAACAACGAGGGGTGGGTGAACGTCGGCGATGTCGCCGACACCTCGGAGTTCGCGGTCGAATCGATCCGACGGTGGTGGAGCACCCTCGGGAAAGAACGCTTCCCCGACGCGACACGCCTGTTGATCACCGCCGACGCCGGGGGATCGAACGGCTATCGGGTCCGCGCCTGGAAGGTCGAGCTCGCGAAGCTCGCCGCTGAGACCGGGCTACAGATCACGGTCTGTCACTACCCGCCGGGGACCTCGAAGTGGAACAAGTGCGCATGACCTGGGCGGTCACCACGGAGCAATGAAATGCTGGGGGCGATCTGCCGGGCGCGGTCGCCGTCTCGATAGTGGAGCGCAAGAGCCCGAAACAAGTTTGGCGCGGGGCCCGAGGGACCTGGGATTGTCGCCGCGAGCACGAACCCCAGATTCTCCTGGTTGCCGGTCCCTCCCCGGCAGGTCATTACCTGCCGAAAGGAGAGACCATGGAACAGATCCACGACCGGGTTGCTGGACTCGATGTCCATCGGGACACGGTCGTCGCCTGTGTTCGCCAGCCTGGCCCGCGTGGCGGCACGGTGACGGACAAGGCTCGCTTCAAGACGACACGTTTGGGCCTCGTTGACCTCGAGCGCTTCCTCGCCGAGCGAGCCGTCGCGCTCGTCGCGATGGAGGCAACCGGCGTCTATTGGAAGGCGGTCTACTACGCCCTCGAGGAGCGTTTCGAGTGCTGGTTGTGCAACGCCCACCACGTGAAGAACGTCCCTGGCCGCAAAACGGACCTCTCCGACTCGGAGTGGCTCGCGGACGTCGCCGCACACGGCATGGTGCGTCCGAGCTTCGTCCCGTCGCGGCCAATCCGCGAACTTCGCGAGCTCACTCGGTATCGCAAGCGCGAGATCGACATCCGAGGCGCGGAGATCGCGAGGCTCGAAAAGGTGCTCCAGGACGCTGGTGTGAAGCTCACCTCCGTTGCTTCAAAGGTGCTCACCCAGTCAGGCCGGGCGATGATCGAGGCGCTGATCGAAGGAGAGCGCGACTCGGCCACCCTTGCGCAGCTCGCAAAGGGCAAGCTGCGGCCGAGGATCGCCGAGCTCGAAGAGGCGCTCGATGGTCATTTCGGCCCGCACCATGCCATCGCCGCGCGCCAGATCCTCGATCACGTCGACTTCCTCGACCAGACGATCGCGACCCTGAGCGAGCAGATCGACCAGCGCACCGCCGCCTACCAGCCCGTGATGGAGCTCTTGACGCCCGTTCCAGGCTTCGACCGACGAACGATCGACGTCGTGATCGCCGAGACCGGAGCGGACATGAGCCGCTTCCCCACCCCCGAGCACCTTTCTTCCTGGGCGGGGCTCTCTCCGGGCAACCACGAGTCCGCCGGCAAGCGGCGCCGCGTGGCGACGACCGCGGGCAATCCTTGGCTTAGTCGGGCACTCATTGAAGCGGCGCGGGCGGCCGTGCGGGTGAAGGGCAGCTACTTCGGCGCGCAATACCGCCAGATCGCTCGGCGGCGCGGACCGAACAAGGCCGCGGTCGCCGTCGCGCACAGCTTGCTCTGCCTTGTCTGGCATCTCCTCACCACCGGCGTTCGCTTCGAAGACCTCGGCAGCGACTACTTCGAGCGTCGCCACGATCCCGATCGTGAGGCCGCTCGCCTCGTCCGTCAGCTGGAGGCGCTCGGCCACCGGGTCACCTTCACTCCCGCCAGCTAAAGATCGGGACGTCGTCCCGAGCGGGGCTCCGCCCCGCACCCTGGATGCGCGCGCCGTCGCGTCGTGAGTGGGAACCGCATTTCACCCCAGATCGAGCACCGGATGTTCAGCTTCATCACCATGAACTGGCGAGGACGGCCGCTCACCTCGCTGCGCACGGTCATCGAGCTCATCTCCGCGACAACGACCACCACCGGGCTCACCATCCAGGCCGACTACGACTCGAACTGGTATCCGAAGGGCGTCAAGATCACCGATGCCGAGCTCGCCGCTCTTGCTCTCGAACCGCACGAGTTCCACGGTGAGTGGAACTACACCATCAATGCCCAATCAAACTCGGCGTGAGGCCTAACCGCGCGACTAGATCGACGGGGACCCCAAGAGCGCGAGCACATGCAATGCGAGCCAATGCGCAGCGGCCTCGTTGGGGTGAATGCCGTCTCCGGAGTTCAACGCACTGAGCATCCTGGTCCCGGAGTCGCCCGTCATGTACTTCCAGTAGTTCACGGTGCGACCGGGATACGTCTGGAGAATCCAGCTATTGAGGCGGTTCGCGAATGCCGGGTAGCCGTGGGGCCGAATGGCTGGCGCAGCGAGAGGGGTGATGGTCACGACCGCGAATCGTGAGCCGGCAGCGACAATGGTGTCTGTCATCGCTCTGATCGCTGCTTCATCGGTCTCCACCGAGACGATGCCGACATCATTTGCGCCTCCGAGCAGGACGACGCACCAGGGATGATGCGCGAGGGCCGCCCTCAGTCGGACCTGCATGGGCGGCCACCCCGGCGACACTCGGCCGGCCGCCGTTGCCAGCTCGTCGCCTGCCACCCCTTGATTGACAAAGACGTACCTGCCGTCAGAGAGCGCCTGTGCTTGTGCCGGCCAGCTCTCGGTCGACGGATCCTCGAGGCCAAACCCTGACGTGATCGAATCGCCAAGCGCCACGACGACCCGCGCCTTGCTGGCCGATCCCGTCGCCGCCACCGGGCGCGGTGCCGCAAGCAGGATCACCGCGATCGCGGTGGCGAGGAAGACGGCGGCGGGGCGCCATCGCGCGCCAAGTCTCCCCACCGCCAAGGACCTCGCACGCAGACGACCGCCTCGTTGTCGCATCTCGGCGCGCTGCTCGAGGGGAGTCTCGGTACCAGGGTCGCGGCTCGCGCCGTCGTGCCGTGCCATTGAGCGCCTCCGACCGGCGCGGCATGCGAAGGTTGACATCGTCGAGGTCCGAAGCTAGTTCTTCTGTGCGAGTTGGGGACGGATGCAAATCGTTGAACAGCCCTACACGGCACTAGCCCGAAGCCCAGCGGTTCGTGCTCGTCACTGTCGCGATTGCCAGTCGAGTGGGCAGCGGCGGGCACCCGCCGAGCGTGGCACCAGGGCCTGCGGCGCATCCTTTCGCAGCCCCGCTTGGCGCGATTTTGCACGTCTCATCCGGAGGCACGTCGCGGCGCGGCGCCGATGGGCACCGGCGGGCCTCGCGATCGTGCTCACCCTCCTCGTAGTGACGAACACGAGCTCCGCCAATGGGGCGACGGCTGCACAGTCGATCAGGCGCGGACGCGCTGCCCCACGACCTGCACGTTCGCTGTTCGAGGACTGGCGACCACCGTCGGACCTTCCAGCAGCAGGCCAGGTGGTCGAGGTCACCATCTCCGGACGGATCTCGAAGTTCGCGGCACGAGCTGCTTGGCTGTACCTCCCGCCCGCCTATCTCACCTCAGAGCCCCCGCTGCTGCCCGTCCTCGAGCTCATCGGCGGTCAGCCTGGCACCTCTCACGACTGGCTCAAGTGGAACGACCTTGCCGGCGTCATGGACCGGTTCGCGGCTGCCCATCACGGGCTCGCTCCGGTGGTAGTCATGCCTGACGCCCTCGGCTCGTTCTTGTCGAACCCGCTCTGCATCAATTCCAAGCTCGGCCAGTCAGACACCTACCTCTCCGTTGACGTCCCGAACTGGGTGCGCACCCATTTGCGCGTCGATCACAACCCGACGGCGTGGGCGATCGGCGGCGGATCGTTCGGCGGGACGTGCGCGTGGCAGCTCGCCGTCGACCACCCGAAGCTCTTCCCGACCTTCCTCGACTTCTCCGGCGTCTACGAGCAACTGCGCGGCACGCTGCAGGAGACGATCGATGCCACCTTCGACGGCAACTCCCGAGAGTTCGCAAATGTCAATCCGGCCCAGATCCTCGTTCACCATCGTCGGCCGAGCACCTGGGCGATGCTCGGGACGGGAAGCGACGACACGTACTATCTCGGCGAGATCGAGCGAACCGCGACGTTGTGCCGGCACGCCGGAATGCACGTGCAGACCCTGACGGTCCCGGGCGGGCACACGGGCTCGGTGTTCGCGGCTCTCCTCACGGATTCGTTGGACTGGCTGGCCGTGCGTGATGGGATCCTCTGACCCGCTCCGTGGTTGTCCTTTTCATTTCAGATACGCGTTCGCGAGATACAGCACCGGTGTGCCCCGCGGGATTCCCGCGAGATAACGCGCGGCGATGTAGTACCTCGGGAGGGTGTACATCGGAATCACATACGCGTTCGCATCCACATACGACATCGCACGCCGGAAGAGCGCCGTCCTCGTTGTGGCGCTGAACGACCGATTTGCCTGCGCCACGAGTGCATCCAAGTGAGGATCGCGAAAGTGCGCGAACGCGCCGTCGGATTGGAAGAATTGCGCCGCGTAGATGCCGTCATCAGAAAAGCCGCCGTACTGCAGGACAAGTCCGGCGTAAGAAGCAGGGGATTGCCCCGATGCACCCGGGCCCGACGCAATGCCACCGACGGTCGCGTGGATCCCCACCGCCGAGAACTGTGCGCTCAGCGCGGCGGCGACCTCCGATGCGACCGCGCGAGTGCCAAGCGGCGAGAAGCGGACCCCCGAAAGGCCGTACGAAAAGCTCAGGCCACCGAGGCCCTGCACGGCCTCCACTGCCTGGGGCGCATCGTACGCCGGTGCTCCAGGAATGCTCGTGCCGAGGTAATTGCTGTCCCCGGTCCCGAAAATCGACGCCGACGGCCGCTCGAGCCCGTCGAAGACCTGGCTGTTGATCGATCTCGCGTCGAGCGCGTACGCGACGGCCTTGCGGGCTTGCTCGTTGTCAAACGGCGCGGTCCTCACGTCGGGGAGGAAGGCGACAAAACTCGTCGCAGCCAGGGCCACGACCTTCAGATAGTGGGGGTCCAACCTTGCGAAGGCCAAGCTGCCGAGGCCGGGGTCCACGTAGAGCTGCGTGCCTCCGGACTCGATCCCGCCGATCGAGGTGCTCGGGTCGGTCGAGTTCCGAAAGGAAATCGTGCTCGCGTGCGTGCGGCGCGCATCCCAGTACGCCGCCCAGCGGACAACGGTGACGGAATACGGCTGTCCGTACTGCAAGAG
This sequence comes from Acidimicrobiales bacterium, assembly GCA_035533595.1. Taxonomy (NCBI): domain Bacteria; kingdom Bacillati; phylum Actinomycetota; class Acidimicrobiia; order Acidimicrobiales; species Acidimicrobiales bacterium. Next base: position 46,239 of record DATLTN010000031.1, on the reverse strand, counting down.
CCGATACGGGCCGGCGCCGACGGGCGCATCGCCGAACTGCTGCTCCCCTTCGGAGCTGACGGCGGTAGGCGAAGCCATCATTCCCGGACACCCGGTGGCGAGCGAGGAGATGATCGGCGCGTACGGGTGCCGAAACACCAACACGACCTTCACGGGGGACAGCGTCGCCACGCCTTCGAGATCGGCGAGCGGGACTCGACAAGAAGGACCGGCCGTGGCCAGTCGGTCGCGATTGATGTTCCATGCCACCGCTCGTGCGTCGAGAGGGGTGCCGTCCTGAAAGGTCAGGTGCGGCCGGAGAAAGAGCGTGACACTCCTGTGATCTCGACTCAGCTTGTACCCGAGGGCGAGAGCCGGCTGGATGACGCCGCCGGCCCCGACAGTGAAGAGGGTCCCGTAGATGAGGTCGAAAATGGGGAAGTTCGCGGCGACGGATGCAGTCGGTTGCGAGACGTCAAGGGTTGGAAGGTCGAAGGCCCCCGTGACCGCAATTCCCGTCGCTTGTCGCACATGACCAGCGACACTCCCTCCCGCGTCCAACGGCGACGCCGCTTGGAGCGCGAGGGTCAACAGACCGAGGGCGAGTAAGGCTCGCCCTCTCGACGGCGCTTCCCGCGAGGTGCCGCCCACGTCCTACGAGCACTCGCCGGCGCGGGACTCGAGCCAAGCCCTCATCGCGTGAAGACTAGTGACGCCGCGCGAACCTGGACCGTCGCGAGCGAGGCGATCAGCCACCCGCGTGGAAGACAAGGGCCTCTCGGGCGAAAGGTGCGTCGCGCTCAGCATGGCTTGGGCGCGCAAGGTGGCGGTGGCACTGAGTCGCTGCCGATGCCGCACCAAACGAGCCAAGCAACGGCACCCGCCGCGCGCGGCTGAGGATCTGCGGCGTCGTCGCCGCGGCCTCTGCTCGAGCAGGCGCGCCGAGGCGCTCCAGCTCCTCGGCACTCCGAGCAGCGCGCGATGCAACCGGGGCGGCGACAATGGCGGCGAGCGAGTTCGGCGATGACCGACGATCACGAGCACCGGGAGGCGCGATGGCCGAAACACCGATGACCGCCGCGGCGCTGGCGCCGCGGGTGAAGGCGCTCCTCGAGGGCGCGGACCTCGATGCGTTCGGCGGCTTGCTCGACCCGCACGTCTTCTGGGGCGCCCCCGGCGACCCTGAGGCGTGCACCAGCCCCGCCGACGTCCTCAGCTGGTGGCGCCGCTCCCACGCGGCGGGGGTGCGCGCGTCGGTGACCGAGGTCGAGACGCACGGCGAGCGCCTCCTCGTCGGCCTCCTCGTGCGCGGCCGCCCCGGCGCGGTGGGCGAGGAGCAACGCTGGCAGGTGCTCAGCGTGGGGAGCGCGGGGGTGCGCGAGATCATCGGCTACGAGGACCGCGACGAGGCGCTCGCGCACGCCACCGCGGCCGACTGAGGGGGCTCGGAGCGCCGCGGAGTTGGCGCCGCTCGGGGCTCAGCGCCCCCTGGCCGCGGCGGGGCGGGCGCCGTGCGGGCCGGAGCCGACGAGGCGGCGCAGTCCCCACACCGTGACGAGGGCGAGCGCCTCGGTGACGGTGGACATCGACATCTTCGACTCGCCCTCGACGCGGTCGACGAAGCGGATCGGCACCTCGGTGATCGGCGCGCCGGCGCGCCGCGCCCGGTAAGTCATCTCGATCTGGAAGCCGTAGCCGTCGGCGCGCACCTCGTCGAGGGGGATGCGGCGGAGCAGCGACGCCGCGTAGACGCGGAAACCGGCCGTCGAGTCCTCGACTCGCAGGCCGAGGAGCGCCTTCGCGTAGCGGTTGCCGAAGCGGCTGAGCAGGCGGCGGCGGAGCGACCAGTCCGGGATCGAGCCCCCGGGCACGTAGCGCGAGCCGATGACGAGCTCGGCACCACCCTCAAAGGCAGCGACGAGCAAGGGGAGGGCAGCGGGGTCGTGGCTGAAGTCGGAGTCCATCTCGACAAAGCCGTCGTAGTCGCGCTCGAGCCCCCAGGCGAAGCCGGCGCGGTAGGCAGGGCCGAGGCCGTTCTTCTCGGGGCGGACGAGGACCTCGATCGCGCCGAGCTCGCCGCCGGCACGCTCTGCGATCTCGGCGGTGCCGTCCGGGCTCGAGTCGTCGACGACGAGGATCGAGGCGTCCGGGAGGTGCTTGCGGACCTCGCGCAGCATCCTCTCGATGTTCGCCGCTTCGTTGAACGTCGGCAGAACGACGAGCACGCGCATCTGCAAACCCTACTGCTGGCCCTTTGCTTCCCCGGGGTCACCGAGGCGCGCCTTCAGCAGCTCCCCGCCGCCGACCTGGATCGAGCCGGCGACGGGGACGGCGAAGATCGCCCCGCAGATCGCGCCGAAGGTGGAGCCGAGGATTCCGCCGACCTCAGCGCCGATCAGCACCGCGAGCAGCACGGCGAGCGGGTTCAGCTGCACGGTGCGGCTGATCACGATCGGGTAGAGGACGTGGTTCTCGATCTGCTGGTAGACGAGGAAGACGATCACCGTCACGATCCCCGCCGGCACAGAGTGCAAAAAGGCCACCCCGACCGTCGGCACCCCCGCGAGCAGGCCGCCGACGAGCGGGAGGAAGTCGACGAGGGCGACCCAGATCGCAAGCACCGAGGCGAAGGGGACGCCGGTGATGCGCAGCGCGACGAACACGACGAGGCCGGCGATCACCGAGGTGGCGAGGTCGCCGAGCATGAAGCCGGTCACCTGGCGGCTCATCATCGTCGAGATGCGGCGGAACTCCTCCGCGTCCTCCTCGCGCAGGAAGCGCAGCGCGCCGTTCACCATCTTCGGGACCTCGAGGACGATGAAGAACGAGACGAAGGCGATCGTCACCACGCTCGCGATCCCCGAGAAAACGGTCTTGCCGACCGAGAGCGCGGGCTTTCCGAGGCGGGTGATGAACGACTTGAACGCCGCCGCGTGCTGGTCCACGTAGTTCGCGAGGTGCAGGCGGGTGACGAGGTGGCCGACCGGGCCGCGGCCCTGCTGGGCCTGGCGGACGAGGTTCGGCAAGTCCGAGGCGAAATGCACGGCCGAGCCGTAGACCGGTGCGACGAGCACGAAGCCGAGCGCGGCGGCGACCACGACGAGCACGAGGTAGACGACGAAGGTCGAGGAGGTGCGCCCGAGGCCACGCCGCATCAGCACGTGGACGAAGGGGTTGATCAGCGCGGCGACGAAGAGCGAGGCCGCGATGAGGAGCAGGAGGAGGCGGAGGCGCCAGGCGAGCAGCACGAGGACGAGGATCCCGATCGAGCTGAGCAGCACCTGGATCGAGATCCGCACCACCAGCCGCTCGAGGCTCCGCTCGCTCGCCGGCCGCGGCCGGCGGACAAAGGACGGGCGTCGCAGGGCCGGTGGCATCACTGCATTGAACTCGACGGCGGGGTGCGGCACACGGGTTTGCGCCGCCACCCAGCTCAGGAGCGGCGCGCCAGGGGCGGGGGCGGGGAGGTGCCCGCCCGGTCGGGGATCTGCGAGCATGTCCCGATGCGGGGCGGAGGCGGGTGAGCGGCGCTTTCGGCGCCGAGGCGCAGCCGCCGCAGCCGAAGCGCAAGCTCCGCGACCAGATCCCCGCCGGCGTGCGCATCCCGGTGATCCTCTTCATCACCGCGCTCGTCGTCGAGTACCTCGTCGTCCCGAAGTTCATCATCGCCAGCCGCAACTTCAACAGCCTCGAGCACCTCGACCCGATCTGGCTCACCGCCGGCGTGCTCGTCGAGGCGGGAGCGCTCTTCGCCTACTCGGTGCTCACCAAGGTCCTGCTCCCCGCCGACGGGCCCGGGGTCTCGGTGCTCTGGCGGATCGACCTCGCCGGCCTCGCGATCGCGCACGTCGTGCCGGGCGGGACGGCCGGCTCGGCGACCCTCGGCTACCGGCTGCTCACCTCGCACGGGGTGCGCGGCGAGGACGCCGGCTTCGCGATGGCGACGCAGGGCATGGGCTCGGCGGTCGTGCTGAACGTGCTGCTCTGGTTCGCGCTCGTGGTCTCGATCCCCTTTGCCGGGGTGCACCCCGTCTACGTGCTCGCCGCCCTCGTCGGCACCTTCGTATTGCTCGCCTTCGCGGCGATCGTCTTCTTCTTCACCCGCGGCGAGGAGCGGGCGGTGCGCCTCGTGCGCGGGCTCGGGGCCAAGGTGCCGCGAGTCACCCCCGACGGCCTCGAGCGCATCGTCCGCCACATCGGCGGGGCGCTCCGGGCCCTCGCGAGCGACCACGACCGGCTGATCGCCGCACTGCGCTGGGCGACGGTGAACTGGCTCCTCGACGCGGCCTCGCTGTGGTGCTTCCTCGCCGCGCTCCACGTCTACCTGAACCCCGTCTACGTCCTCGTCGCCTGGGGGGTGGGCAACGTCCTCGCCGCGCTCCCCTTCACCCCGTCCGGCCTCGGGGTGGTGGAGACCCTCGTCCCGCTGCTGCTCGTGAGCTTCGGCGCCGTCGCGAAGACGGCGACCCTCGCCGTTATCGGCTGGCGGCTCGTGAACTTCTGGGCGCCGATCCCCGTCGGCGCCGGCGCCTACCTGTCGCTGCGCGCCGAGCGGGGGACGCGCCGCGAGGCGCTCCGCCAGATGGCCGCCGAGTCGCGTGACCGCACCGTCGAGTTCGATCCCGACGCGCCGCAGCGCGAGGACGATCAGGAGTAGCCGGGGACGAGCTCCGCGGCCTCGAAGTCCTCGCGGCCCTGGCGGTCGAACACCGCCTCGACGCGGCGGCCGAAGCTCTTCTCGAACAACCCCCGCTTGCGGCGGAAGGCCCACTGCTCGAGCTCGGCGTCGCCCTTCGCGGCGATGCGCAGCGTCACCGTCCCGGCGCGCTCCTTCTCGAGGCGGATCGCGCCGACCGAGCCTGCGTGCGAGGCGTCGAGGCTGTCGGCGACGCGCAGCAGCGCCGTCAGCCCGAGCACCCGCTGGCGCTCGTCCTCGGTGAGCGCCCCATTGCCGGCGCTGTGCGGGCGGGGGGTGCCGCGCACGTGGAAGCGGCCGATCAGCGAGAGCATCCGCACCTCCTCGGGGGTGAAGCCGCGCAGCCCCCCGTGCTCGATCAGGTAGGCGGTGTGGCGGTCGTGGTCGACGCGGCTCACGTGTTCGCCGATGTCGTGCAGCAGCGCGGCGAGCTCGAGGAGCTCCCGGTCTTCGGGGGGCAGGCGGTGCAGCTGCGCGGTGACGTCGAAGAGGGCGACCGCGATCGCCGCCACCTGGCGGGCGTGCGGCTGGCGCCAGTTGGAGCGGCGGCAGAGCGAGAGCACCGAGGCGCGCCGCAGCGCGCGCGGGTCGTCGGCGAGCTCGGCGCGGTCGTGACCGCCGATCGCGTTCAGCACCACCCCTTCGCGCAGCGCCCAGTCGCTGATCGTCAGCTCGCCGAGGCCGGTCTCCTCCATCAGGTGGTTGAGGACGATGATCCCCGCGGGGAGCAGCTCGGCGCGCTTCTGGTCGCCGCCCGGCAGCTTGGCGCGCGCCTCCGCGTCCGCGCCGAAGATCGCCCGCTCGAGGGCGAGCAGCTCGGCGCGGGCCACGGTCACCTGGTTGAGGCTCGCCGGCTCACCCCCGCCGCGTTCCGCGACCGCCATCTTCGCGAGGTCAGAGAAGGTCCCCGACGAGCCGATCAGCATGCGCGGCTTCAGCTCACGCGCCTCGGCGAGGACCGGGGCGAGCTCGCCGCGCACCCGCTCCTCGAGGCGCCGGCGGTCACGGCGCGAGGGCGGGTCGGTGCTCACGAGCTCGGCGGTGAGGCGGCCGACGCCGAGGCGGAGGCTGGCCGCGTACATGAGCGCCCCCTGGTCGCCGACCATCACCTCGAGGCTGCCGCCGCCGAGGTCGGCGGCGAGCGCGGGGGCGGGCTCGATGAGCACGCTCGAGCGGATCGCGGTGAAGATCAGCCGCGCCTCGACCACCCCGTCGACAACCTCGATCTCGACGCCGGTCTCGGCGCGCACGCGATTCACGAAGGCGACGCCGTCCTCGGCCTCGCGGATCGCGGCGGTGCCGAGCGCGATCGTCTCGTCGGCGTGGTTGGCCTCCGCGATCGCCTTGAAGCGCGCGATCACCTCGACGGCGCGCGCCGTCGACTCGCGTCCGATCCTCCCCGTGCGGGCGACCTGGTCGCCGAGACGGAGCATCTCCTTCTCGCGGGCGAGCGGGCTGAAGCTCCCGTCGAGGCGCGCCTCGCAGACGAGGAGGTGGAAGGAATTGCTGCCGAGATCGAGCGCCGCGATCCGCACTAGTTGCCGAGCACCTCGTGCGCCCGCCGTCGCTGGGCGCGCTCGTGGGCGAGCGCCTGCAGTCGGCGCTGCGCGGCGTGCTCCGCGGGGCCGTGGCTGCGCCGCCAGCTGCCCGCCGCGGAGAGGGTCCAGGAGTTGTGGTCGTCCTCGGCGCAGAGCGTGAGGACGTCCTCGAGGCGCCCGCAGAGCTCGGGGTCGAGCACCGGGGCGAGCGCCTCGATGCGGAAGTCGAGGTTGCGCTGGATGAGGTCGGCCGAGCCGACGAAGTAGCGGGCGGGGCGGCTCTCCTCGGCGGGCGTGTCGGTCGCCGGCTCGAGGGCGCAGTGGGCGGTGACCTCGGGGCCGGGGCTGCCGAAGCGGTAGATGCGGGAGTGCTCGAGGTAGTGGCTGACGATCGAGCGCACGCGGATCGTCTCGGAGAGCCCGGGCACCCCCGGGCGCAGGCAGCAGAGCCCCCGCACGACGAGGGAGACCGCGCACCCGGCGCGCGCCGCGCCGTAGAGGGCGTCGATCACCTCGGGGTCGGTGATGCCGTTCAGCTTGAGGGCGATCCGTCCCGCCTCCCCCGCCGCCGCCTCGAGGGCGATCTGCTCGAGGACCCAGGGGCGGAAGTCCTGGGGCGCGAGCACGAGGCGCCGTGTGCGCGGTGGCTGGGAGAAGCCGGTGAGGTAGTTGAACATGTCCGTGAGGTCGGCCCCGATCGCCTCGTCAGCGGTGAACAGGCCGAGGTCCTCGTAGATGCGTGCGGTGTCCGCGTTGTAGTTCCCCGTCCCGACGTGGCAGTAACGGCGGATGCCGTCGGCCTCGCGGCGGACGACGAGGATCGTCTTCGCGTGCGTCTTCAGGCCGACCACCCCGTAGACGACGTGCACCCCGGCCTGCTCGAGCTGGCGGGCCCAGGCGATGTTGCGCTGCTCGTCGAAGCGGGCGGTGAGCTCGACGAGGGCGGCGACCTGCTTGCCCTCCTCGGCGGCGCGTGCCAGCGCGGCGACGATCTGCGCGTCACCGGCGGTGCGGTAGAGGGTCTGCTTGATGGCAAGGACGTCGGGGTCGGCGGCGGCTTGCAGCACGAAGGCGTCGACCGAGGCGGCGAAGGACTCGTAGGGGTGGTGGACGAGCACGTCCCGCTCGGCGAGGACCGCGAAGAAGTCGGTCGGCTCGTCGACGCCGGTCGTGAGGGCGGGCGGCGGGACCGGCTGGTAGGGCGGGTCCTTCAGGTCCGCGCGGTCCATCGCCGCGATCGACCACAGCTGCGCGAGGTCGAGGGGCACCGAGGCGGCGTAGACGTCGTCGTCGTCGAGCTCGAGCTCGTCGAGGAGCAGCTGCACCATGTCCCGCGACATCGCTGGGTCGATCTCGAGGCGCACGGCGCGGCCGAAGCGGCGGCGGCGAAGCTCGATCTCGACGGCGGCGAGCAGGTCGTCCGCGTCGGAGGACTCGAAGTCCAAGTCGGCGTTGCGGGTGACGCGAAAGGCGTAGTGGCCACCGATCTCCATCTCCGGGAAGAGCGTGTGCAGGTTGGCGGCGATCACCTGCTCGAGGGGACAGAAGCGCTCGCCGTCCGCGAGCGGCACGAAGCGCGGCAGCAGCGGTGGCACCTTCACCCGCGCGAAGCGGTGCATCCCCGCCTCGGGGTCCTCGACGCGCACCGCGAGGTTGAGCGAGAGGTTGGAGATGTAGGGGAAGGGGTGGCCGGGGTCGACGGCGAGGGGGGTGAGGACGGGGAAGATCTTGCGCTCGAAGACCTCGTCGAGCTCGGCCTGCCCCGCGGCGTCGAGGTGCTCGTAGTCGAGGAGGCGGATGCCCGCGGCGGCGAGGGCGGGGTGGAGCGCGCCGGAGAAGATCGCCGCGTTGCGCACCACGAGCTCACAGGTCCGCTCGCGGACCGCGGCGAGCTGCTCGGTCGGGGTGCGGCCGTCCGCGGAGCGCTCGGCGTAGCCCGCCGCCTCCTGGTCGCGCAACCCCGCGACGCGCACCTGGAAGAACTCGTCGAGGCCCGAGGAGAAGATGGCGAGGAACTTCACCCGCTCGAGCAGCGGCAGCGAGGCGTCGGCGGCGAGGTCGAGGAGGCGGTCGGCGAACTCGAGCCAGGAGAGCTCGCGGTTCAAAAAGCGCGCCGCCCCGTAGTGATCGGGGGACTTCTCGTCCTCGAGGCGCTCGGGGTGGAGGGGGATCACCGATTCCTCGTCGAAGCGCCTGATCATCGGGCCCAACGCTACCGGGGCTGCGTGAGCGCCGGTCGACTCATCTGGGGCGGTACGGTGGCGAGGTGCAGCTCGCGGCGCTCGGCTACCGCACCAAGCCGCGACGGCGGAGCGAGCTCGGCCTCCTCGTCGTCGGTGGGGTCGCGATCATCTTCGCCTCGCTGCTGCCGGCGCTCGCGAAGTCCAACGCCCTCCCCGCGCACGAGCTCCTCTTCCTCCTCGGCCTGATCGGCGTGCTCGTCATCGTGCAGGCCGTGAACCGCCGCCTCGTCCCCGACGCCGACCCGGTGATGATGCCGCTCGCCCTCGTGATGAACGGCCTCGGCTACGTGATGATCAGCCGCATCGCCCCGCACGGGGCCGGGCCGCAGTTCGCCTGGACGGTGATCGGCCTCGGCGCCTACAGCGCGGTGCTGCTCGTCTTCCGCCACAGCCGCGACCTCGAGCGCTACCGCTACCTGTTGCTGCTCGCGGCCTTCGGGTTGCTCGTCGCGCCGGTCGTCCCAGTGATCGGCGCGCCGATCAACAGGGTGAGCGGCGCCTACCTCTGGGTGCACGCCGGCTCGATCACCTTCCAGCCGGTCGAGATCGCGAAGTTGCTGCTCGTGATCTTCTTCGCCTCGTACTTCATCGAGAAGCGCGAGCTGCTCACCATCCCGACGCGCCGCGTCGGCAACCACATGCTCCCCGACCTGCGCGCCTTCGGGCCGATCGCGGTGGCCGCGGTGATGTCACTGATCGTGATCCTCGGCGAGCGCGACATCGGCTTCGCGTTGCTGCTGTTCATCGTCTTCTTGTCGCTGCTGTGGCTGACGACCGGACGCTGGACCTACCTCGCGATCGGCATCGTCGCCTTCATCGCCGCCACCTTCGTCGCGAGCCACGTCCTCGGCCAGGTCGACGGGCGGATCACCACCTGGCTGCACGCCTGGTCCGACCCGACCAACACCGGCTACCAGACCGTGCAGGGCGAGGTCGCCTTCGCGCGGGGCGGCCTCTACGGCACCGGCCTCGGCCTCGGCATCTCCGCGAACCCGGTGGTGCTCCCGGTGAACACGAGCGACTTCATCTTCGCGGTGATGGGCGAGGAGCTCGGCCTGTTCGGGGCGACGGCGGTGATCATCGGCTTCCTGCTGCTCGTCGGCAGCGGGCTGCGCGCCTCGCTGCGGGCCCGCTCGGAGTTCTCCAAGCTCTGCGCCGCGGGGCTGACGGTGCTCATCGGCTTCCAGGCCTTCTTCATCATGGCCGGCGTCACCCGCCTGCTGCCGCTCACGGGGGTCACCCTCCCCTTCGTCTCGGCGGGTGGCTCCTCGCTCGTCGCCAACTACGCGCTGCTGGCGATCCTCATGCGGATCTCCAACGAGGGCAATCAGCCGGTCGCGACGCCGAGCTGATCGAGCACCGCCTCGGTGACCGTGAGCGGCACCGGTAGGGGGTGGCGGAGCGCGAGGGCGATGCCGTCCGAGGGGCGGCAGTCGAGGGTGCGGGGGCCGCTCGGCCCGGAGAAGACCACCTCGGCGCGAAAGGCGCGGTCCTCGCCGGCGGTGATGCGCACCGCCTCGAGCACGATCCCGTAGGCGGCGAGGCTGGAGGCGAAGAGCTCGTGGGTGAGCGGGCGCGGCGTCTGCAGCCCCTCGCGGGCGTAGACGATGGCGTTCGCCTCGGGGATGCCGATCGGCACGGTGAAGGCACGGCGCTGGCCTCCGATCTCGCAGAGCACGAGGCGGGCGTGGCTCTCGGGGAGGAGGACCTCGACGGCGGCGATCTCGACCGGGCAGTAGCGCACGGGCGCCAGCTGCTCGGACCCCTCTTCCTCCCCACCGGCGGTGTCGGCGGCCGCTCCGGCCTCGCTCACCGGCTGCGGAACCTGCGCATCTCCACGTTCGCGACGAGGCCCACCACCGCGAACGTAGCGAACAGCGCCGAGCCGCCGTAGGAGATGAACGGGAGCGGGATCCCGGTGATCGGCATCAGCCCGGCGTTCATCCCGACGTTCTGGAAGACCGAGAAGGCGACGAAGGCGAGCGCCCCGCCACAGAGCAGGCGGCCGAGGGTGTCGCGCGCGACCTGCATGGCGCGCACCATGCGCAGCGCGATCACCCCGAAGAGGCCGACGACGACGACCGAGCCGACGAAGCCGAACTGCTCGCCGATGGTCGAGAAGATCATGTCCGTCCAGTCCTCGGGGATGTAGTTCGAGTTGGTGAGCGCCCCGTGGAAGAGCCCCGTCCCCGAGACGCCGCCGGCACCGATCGCGGTCTGCGCGAACAGCGGCTGGTAGCAGGCCTGGGTCCCGGCGAACTTCGGCTGGTTGCAGTCGCTCTGATGGAGGAACGCGGTGAGGCGCTGCAGCTGGTAGCTGTGCAGCAGGTGGACCTTGGTGCCGATGAGCACGAGGCTCACGAGGCCGAGGACGACGAGCGCGAGGTAGCGCAGGCGCACCCCGCCGACGACGAGCATCGTCGCCACCACGACCGCGGTGACGATCGTCGTCCCGAGGTCGGGCTCGGCGGCGACGAGCGCCATCGGCACGGCGACGAGGCCGCCGAGGCGGGCGAGGTTGGCGACGCCGAGCTCGGTGTCGTGGCGGTGCAGGAAGACCGCGCTGGCGACGATCACCGAGAGCACCCCGAACTCCGAGGGCTGGATGGCGAGCGGGCCGAGGACGATCTCGCGGGTCGCGCCGAGGTTGCTCGTGTGGCCGACGGCGCGCACCGCGAGCAGCGTGAGCACCGAGAAGCCGTAGATGAAGACCGCCCACTCCTCGAGGCGGCGGTAGTCGAAGCTCATCAGCACGACCATCACCACGATGCCGAGGACGGCGTAGATCAGCTGGTGCTTCAGGTAGTAGCCGCCGTAGATCGCGTTCGTCGCCGAGTAGACCATCACGACGCCGATCGCCGCGAGGGCGAGCGCGGCGGCGACGAGGGTGAGGTCGAGGTGGCGCAGCGCCGCCAGGCGGCTCGCCTCGCGGCGCCCGGTGACAGCGCGGGCGCGACGCTCGAGCATCTGAACCGCCACGGCTGCCATCATTACCGGCCGTGATCATCGGCGCTTCGCGGGGTGGCTACCTCTACGAGGTGCTGCACGGCATCGGCGTGGACCCGTCGCAGGCCCAGCGCTGGCAGGACCTCGCCTCGCGACCGCTCGCCGTGCTGCTCGTCGTCGTGGTCGGCCTGCTCGCCTCGCACCTCGGCTCGCGCCTCATCCGCAAGGGGCCCGGGCGCGTCCGCCGCATCCTGCAGCCGGGCGCCGACCCGGCGCACGCGAGCCGCGTCGACACCGTGCTGCGGATCGTCGCCAACGCCTGGCGGGTGGCGATCGGCATCATCGCCCTGCTCACGGTGTTCGCCGTCGTCGGCATCAATCTCGGCCCCTTCCTCGCGGGGGCGACGGTGATCGGGGCGACGATCGGCTTCGGCGCGCAGAGCCTGGTGCGCGACTTCCTCTCCGGGATGCTGATGCTGATGGAGGACCAGTACCGCATCGGCGACCTCGTCACCGTGAACGACACCACCACCGGCACCGTCGAGGAGGTCTCGCTGCGCGTCACCCGCCTGCGCACCGCGGACGGCACCGCCTGGTACATCCCGAACGGGCAGATCCTGAAGCTCGGCAACAGCTCGCGCCACTGGTCGCGCGCCCTCGTGAGGGTCGCGATCGCGACCGGCGTCTCGATCCCGGACGCGACGAGGGCGATCGAGGAGGCGGCGACCACCGCCCTCGACGCCCCCGAGCTCGAGGGCAAGCTCCGCTCAGGGGTGCACGTCCTCGGTGTCTCGGACGTGGCCGCCCAGCAGGTGACGATCGACCTCGAGGTGCAGACGGCGCCGCTCGCCGCCGACGACGTGGCCCGCGTGCTCCGCCAGGCCGTCGTCGAGCGCCTCGCCGCCGAGCACATGCTGCCGGTGCCGGTGAACTGAGGCGCCCCGCCGGGCGCGCCCCCGCCGGGCGCCCGCGCCACCGGGTCGCGACTTCTGACTACTGTCGCCGGGGAACAGGCCCGTGCCCGGGCCGCCAGGTCCCGCCGCGGCCACGCCGCCAAGCACGGAGGTCCAGATGTCCGACGCCACCGACCACCAGCACGTCGCCTCGAACGGGCGCGCCGAGCTCAGCCTCGACCAGCTCGCCGAGCTGCACGGCGGGCTCGCGAAGTTCATGCTCGAGATCTCCGACCGCGCGACGCGTGCCCACCAGGCGGGGGTGGCGAAGAACCGTCGCGTCTGCCTGCACCAGATCGGCGAGCTCACCAAGACGCTGCGCCTCTCGGTGCTCGTCCGCCCCCAGTACCAGGAGGCGATGGACAAGTTCATCTCCGAGGACCTCGCCAAGGTGCGCGCCGTCGTCGACGCCGAGGAGTGGGAGAAGTTCCCCGAGGCCTGGGAGGACCTCACCCTCTCGGTGAACGCCAACCACGAGGAGTTCGACCACGGCTACCTCGTCTGGAAGGTCCCGACGGACGCCTCCTCGGACCTCGACCTCACGCCGCGTGGCTGAGGCGCGCTGCCGCGGCCTCGGGACCGCCCGGTGAGGCTCGTCGTCGACGAGGTGATCTGCGTCGGCCACGCGATCTGCGAGGACGTCGCCCCCGATCTGTTCCGCGTCGACGAGCACGGCATCGCGCACGTGCTCGTCGATCCCGTCCCCGACGGGCGCATCGAGGCGGCGCGCACCGCGATGCTGCGCTGCCCCGCGGAGGCGATCACCCTCACCGGCTGACCACCCCGGCCGCAGGCGCGGCCGCCTCAGCTGGTCGGCCGCTCCCCCACCGCAGCCCACATCGCCGCGACCGGCGCCTCGCCGCCGGTGAAGAGCTCCACCTGGCGCGCCGCCTGGTGGACGAGCATCCCGAGGCCGTTGCGAACCGTCGCGCCACGCGTCGCGGCGGCGGCGAGGAAGGGCGAGCGGGCCGGGTGGTAGGCGAGGTCGACGGCGAGCTGACCGGGCCGCAGCGCCGCCGCCAACGAGGCGCCGAGGGCCTCTGCCTCACCACCGGCCTGCAGGGCGAGCGAGGTGGCGTTCACCACGAGGTCGACCCCACCGAGCTCAGCCGCCTCGCCGACCCGGCCGCGCTCGCCGGCGAGGGCCGCCGCGGTGCGCGCCCGCGCCGGCGTGCGGTTGACGACGAGCACCGACTCGGCGCCGCCGTCGGCGAGCGCGACCACCACGCCGCGCGCCGCCCCCCCGGCGCCGAGCACGGCGCAGCGGGCGCCCGCCGGCGAGAAGGACAGGGCGCGGGCAAGGTCGTCGAGCAGGCCGGGGCCGTCGGTGCTCTCGGCGACGGAGAGGCCCTGGCGGAAGACCACGGTGTTCGCCGCCCCGAGGCGCTCGACGACGGCGCTCCTCGTGTCGGCGGCGGCGGCAATCCCGTCCTTGTGGGGGGTGGTCACCGAGAGGCCGACGAGGCCGAGGGCGGCCGCGCCGGAGAGGGCGGCGGCGGCCTCGCCGGGCGCCACCGAGAACGCGAGGTAGCGGAGGTCGACGCCGAGCGCCGCGTAGGCGGCCTCGTGCAGCAGCGGCGAGAGCGAGTGCGCGACGGGATCACCGATCAGCGCGCACAGCCGCGTCGCCCCCGAGAGCGGGGGGCACCCGTTCACGGCGCGGCGGCGCGCGCCGCGTCGGCGATGCGGCGGTCGAGGTAGCCCTGCAGGAGGACCGCCGCCGCGGCGTCGTCGACGGCGCGCCGGCGACCCCTGCCGCCGCCCTCGCGGCGACGACGGGTCGCCTCGACGGTGGAGAGGCGCTCGTCGACCGTCACCACCGGGACCGAGAGCACCGCGGCGAGCGCCTCCACCTCCCCGAGGGCGTCGCGCGCCGCGGGACCGACCTCACCGGAGAGGCGGAGCGGCAGCCCGACGACCACACCGACCGCGCCGAACTCCTCGACCAGCCCGGCGACGGCGAGGCGGTCGCGCGCGGGCTCGTCGGAGCGGCGGAGGACCTCGTGGGCGAGGGCGATGTGCTGCGCTGAGTCCGAGACGGCGATGCCGATGCGCACGGTGCCGAGGTCCACCCCCAGCAGCCGGCCGCGCGCCGGCAGCGCGGGGGGCGTGCCGGCCATCAGGCCCCGAGGCGCTCGCGCAGCAGCGAGAGCGCGGCGTCGATCCCCGACGGGTCGCGACCGCCGGCCGTCGCGAGCTCGGGCGAGCCGCCGCCCCCGCCGCCGACGAGGCGCGCCGCTTCGGAGGCGAGGGCGCGCGCGTCGGCCCCCCCCGCCGTGGTGGCGACGACGAGCGCCACCTTCTCGCCGTCGGGCGAGCCGACGAGCGCCACCGCGCCGATCGCGGGGTCGTCGCGCACCGCGAGCGCGAGGTCGCGCAGCGCCGCCGGCTCGAGCGCGTCGCGGCGGGCGACGACGACACCGCGCTCAGCCCCCGCGGCGAGGCTCTTCGCCTCGTCACGGGACTGCGCGCCGCGCACCTTCTTCAGCTCCTCCTCGAGCGAGCGCTCCCGCTCGAGGAGGCGGCCGAGGGCGTCGTGCAGCTCCGCGGGGCTCGCCCGCAGCGCCTCGGAGAACTCGGCGAGCAGCGCGTCGTTCACGGCGATCCCCTCGAGCGAGGCGGTGCCGGTCGTCGCCTCGATGCGCCGCGTGTTGGCCCCGATCGAGGCCTCCGAGACGATGCGCAGCGGGCCGATGGTCCCCGTGGCGGCGACGTGGGTGCCACCGCAGAGCTCGACCGAGACGCCGCCGGTCTCGACGACGCGCACCACCTCGCCGTACTTGTCGCCGAAGAAGGCCATCGCCCCCGACTGCTCGGCCTCGCCGCGCGAGGTCTCGTAGGTGCGGACCGGCTCGTTCTCGAGCACCTCGGCGTTCACGAGGCCGGTCACCTCGGCGAGCTCTTCGGCGCTGAGCGCCGCGAAGTGGCTGAAGTCGAAGCGCAGCCGGTCGGGGGCGACGAGCGAGCCCTGCTGCTTCACGTGGTCGCCGAGCACCTTGCGCAGCGCCGCGTGCAGCAGGTGTGTCGCGGTGTGGTTGCGGCGGATCGCCTGCCGGCGCGCCGCGTCGATGGCAGCGTGCACCGGCGAGCCGGCCTCGATCGAGCCCTGCTCGAAGTAGCCGGTGTGGCGGGCGAGGCCCTCGGTGGCGACGGTCGTGTCGAGGACGCGGAAGGTCCCCTCGGGGGCGGTGATCCGCCCGGTGTCGCCGACCTGGCCGCCGCCCTCCGCGTAGAAGGGGGTGCGGTCGAGGTAGAGGTCGAGGAGCACCGCGCCCTCCGGCAAGGCCTCGCCGTCGAAGTTGCTGAAGGCCTCCTCGGGGCGCTCGAGCGCCGCGAGCAGGCGGCCGTCGGCCTCCTCCCGGCGGTAGCCGACGAACTCGCTCGGGCCGAACTCCTCGAGCACGCCGCGCGCCGCCTCGGCGAGGCCGCTGTCGCCCTTGCCCGCGCGCGCCCCGGCGCGGGCGCGGGCGCGCTGCAGCTCCATCTCGGCCTCGAAGCCCGCGACGTCGACGGTCACGCCCCGCTGGGCAGCGATCTCGTTGGTGAGGTCGATCGGGAAGCCGAAGGTGTCGTGCAGGCGGAAGGCGACCGCCCCCGAGAGCTCGCCGCCGCTCTCCAGCTCCTCCTCCAAGAGCGCGCTTCCCTGGCGGAGGGTGCGGCGGAAGGCCTCCTCCTCGTGGGCGACGACGGTGGTGATGAGGCCGGCGTCGCGCACGAGCTGTGGCCACGCGGAGGCCATCTCGGCGATCACGCCCTCGATGACCTTCGGCATCACGAGGCCCTCGCCACCGAGCTGCTGGGCGCGCAGCACCGCCCGGCGGATGATCCGCCGCAGCACGTAGCCGCGCCCCTCGTTGGAGGCGAAGACGCCGTCGGAGACGAGGAAGGCCATCGTGCGCGCGTGGTCCGCGAGCACCCGCAGCGCGACGTCGGCCTCGCCCCCCTTGCCGTAGGTCACGCCCGTCGCCACCTCGGCGGTGGCGATGATCGGCCGCAGCAGGCTCGTCTCCCAGACGCTCGGCGCCTCCTCGACGACGGTGAGCACCCGCTCGAGGCCGAAGCCGGTGTCGATGTTCGGGCGCGGCAGCGGCTCGAGGGTGCCGTCGGACTGCCGGTCGAACTGCATGAAGACGAGGTTCCAGATCTCGAGGAAGCGCTCGTCGCTCCCGAGCGCGGGGCCGCCGTCGTGACCGAAGGCGTCGCCGCGGTCGTAGGCGATCTCCGAGCAAGGGCCGCAGGGGCCCGTCTCGCCCATCTCCCAGAAGTTGTCCTCGTCGAGGCGCTGGATGCGTTCGGCGGGGAAGCCGATGCCCCGCCACAGCGCCTCGGCCTCGTCGTCGGAGGTGTGCACGGTCACCCACAGGCGCTCCGGGTTGAGGCCGATCACGTCGGTGAGCAGCTCCCAGGCGTAAGCGATCGCATCGGCCTTGAAGTAGTCGCCGAAGCTGAAGTTGCCAAGCATCTCGAAGAAGCTGCCGTGGCGGGTGGTGCGGCCGATGAGCTCGATGTCGTCGTGCTTGCCCCGCACCCGCACGCACTTCTGCACCGTCGTCGCTCGCGGAAAGGGGGGCGCCTCCTCCCCGAGGAAGTAGGGGAGGAACTGGTTCATCCCGGCGTTAGTGAACATCGGGGCGCGCGGGTGGTGTGGGATCAGCCCCGCCGAGGGCACGAGGGTGTGCTCGCGGCTCGTGAAGAACTCGCTGAAGGTGCTGCGCAGCCGCTCCGCCTCAACGCTCATCGCTGCCACCTCCCTCTCTCGGTCCGTCGGGCTGTCTCTCGGGCTCTCCGTCGGGCGCCTCGCCACGGCGCAGCGCCTCCAGGCGTGCCCCGAGCTCAGCCTCGCGGCCGTGCGCGCTGGGCACGAAGTACCGCCGTCCAGCCAGCTCTTTCGGCAGGTAGACGCCCTCGACGAAGCCCCGCGGGTCGTCGTGAGGATACTCGTAGCCGCGACCGTGGCCGAGCGCCGTGGCCCCCTTGTAGTGGGCGTCGCGCAGCCGCTCGGGGACGGCGCCGGCGGGCTCGTGCTCGACGTCGGCCTGCGCCGCCCAGAGCGCCTTCGCGGTGGCGTTCGACTTCGGCGCGAGGGCGAGGTGCACCGCCGCCTGCGCGAGGTTGAGCGCCGCCTCGGGGAGGCCGACGCGCTCCAGCGCTTCGGCGGCCGCGGTCGCGACGACGAGCCCCGTCGGGTCGGCCATGCCGACGTCCTCGCTCGCGAGGATCACCATCCGGCGGGCGACGAAGCGGGGGTCCTCGCCGGCCGCGAGCAGGCGGGCCATCCAGTAGACGGCGGCGTCGGGGTCCGAGCCGCGCAGCGACTTGATGAAGGCGCTCACCATGTCGTAGTGGTCGTCGGGGCTGAAGCGCAGCGCGCGCGTGGTGCGCGCCGCCTCGACGTCGGCGAGGGTGACGACCGGCGGCTCGCCCCTGCCGCGCGCGATCGCGACGGCGACCTCGATCGAGGTGAGCACGCCGCGCGCGTCGCCCTCGGCGAGCGAGCAGGCGGCGGCCACCGCGTCCGGCGCCGCGGAGGCTCCCTCGCGCTCGAGGGCGCGGCCGACGAGCGCCTCGAGGTCGTCGCGCGTGAGCGGCTCGAAGCGGAACAGGGTGGAGCGGCTGAGCAGCGGGGCGTTCAGCGCGAAGAAGGGGTTCTCGGTCGTCGCCCCGATCAGCACGACGACGCCCTCCTCCACGCCGGGGAGGAGGGCGTCCTGCTGGGCGCGGCTGAAGCGGTGGATCTCGTCGAGGAAAAGGATCGTCCCCCGCCCCGACTCGCCGAGGCATCGGCGCGCCCCCTCGAGCTCCTCGCGGACGTCCTTCACCCCCGCCGAGACGGCGGACAGCTGTACGAAGGTCTTCGCGGAGGTGTCGGCGACGAGGCGGGCGACGGTGGTCTTGCCGGTCCCCGGGGGGCCGAAGAAGATCGCCGAGGAGAGGCGGTCGCTCTCGACGAGACGGCGGAAGGGCGCGCCCTCGCCGAGCAGGTGGCGCTGGCCGATGACCTCGTCGAGGCGGCGGGGGCGCAGGCGCGCCGCGAGCGGCGCACGCGACTCGAGCTCGCTCGCGGCCGCGGCGTCAAAGAGGCTCCCGCCGCCGGTCGGCAACTCAGCCCGGCCCGGAGGGGGCTCCCCCCTTTTCGGGGGGGACGACGACGTTGATCCCGAGCTCGCGGAGCTGGCGGGCGCCGAGGGCGCGGGGGGCGCCGGTCATGAGGTCGGTCCCGGACTGGGTCTTCGGGAAGGCGATCACCTCGCGGATGTTCTCCTCGCCGGCGAGCACCGCGACGAAGCGGTCGAGGCCGACGGCGAAGCCGCCGTGCGGGGGCGCGCCGTAGGCGAAGGCGCCGAGCAGGAAGCCGAAGCGCGCCGCTGCCTCCTCGTCGGAGATGCCGAGCGCGCTGAAGACCTTCGCCTGGATGTCGGGGCGGTGGATGCGGATGCTCCCCGAGCCGAGCTCCCAGCCGTTCAGCACGAGGTCGTAGGACTGGGCGCGCACCGCGAGGGGGTCGGAGTCGAACTTCTCGAGGTCGCCCGGCTTCGGCATCGTGAAGGGATGGTGCGCGGCGACGAGGTCCCCCGCCTCGTCGTAGCCCTCGAAGAGCGGGAAGTCGACGACCCAGCAGAAGCGGAGCGGCCCTTCGCTCACCGGCGGCCGGCCGAGGTCGACGCGCAGCTGGCCGAGGACCTGCGAGGCGGTGCGGTGCTCGTCGGCGACGATGAGCAGCAGGTCGCCGGCGGCCGCGCCGCAGAGGTGGACCATCTCGGCGCGCTCGGCGTCGGAGAGGAACTTCGCGATCGGCGACTCGAGGTCGGGCCCCTCTACGCCAGCGACGACTCGCATCCAGACGAGGCCCTTGGCCCCGAGCGCCTTGGCCCGTTCGATGAGCGCGTCGAGGCGGGCGCGCCCGAGCTCCGCGCCACCGGGAAGGACGATCGCCCGCACCGAGGCGGGGTGCGCCTCGTCGGCCGACCGGAAGGCCTTGAACTCGGTCTTCTCGAGCGCGGGGGTGAGCTCGACGAGCTCCATCGCGAAGCGCAGGTCCGGCTTGTCCGAGCCAAAGCGGTCGAGCGCCTCGTCCCAGGTCATCTCGACGGGAGCCTCCGGCCGTTCGCCGCGCACCGCCTCGACCGCCGCGTAGAGCGCGGCGGTGACCGCGTCGCGCACGTCGCGCTCGGTGACGAAGGAGGCCTCGAGGTCGAGCTGGGTGAACTCGAACTGGCGGTCCGCGCGCAGGTCCTCGTCGCGCATGCAGCGGGCGATCTGGTAGTAGCGGTCCATCCCGCCGACCATCGAGAGCTGCTTCGCGATCTGCGGCGACTGCGGGAGGACGTAGAACGCGCCGTGCTGCAGCCGGGAGGGGATCGCGAACTCCCGCGCCCCCTCGGGAGTCGGAGTCCAGAGCAACGGGGTCTCGATCTCGAGGAAGTCCTGGGCCGCCATCTGCTCACGCAGCGCCTGGTTGATGCGGGCGCGCAGCCGCAGGTTGTGCTGCATGCGCGTCGAGCGAAGGTCGAGGTAGCGGTGGCGGAGGCGGACGCTCTCGTCTGTCTCGCTGTGGCCGTCGATGACGAACGGCGGCGGCTGGGCCTCGGAGAGGATCTCCACCTCGCAGTCGGACAGCTCGACGAGGCCCGTCGCGAGCTCGGGGTTCTCGGTCCCCTCCGGCCGCAGCCTGAGCGACCCGGTGACGCGCACTACGTACTCGCTGCGCACCGTGAGGCGGGTGTCGATCACGCACTGCACGAGGCCGGTGTGGTCGCGCACGTCGACGAAGGCGAGGTGCTCGCCGTGCTCGCGGCGGTGCGCCACCCAGCCGCAGATCGCGACCTCGCGGCCGACGTCGTCGGGACCGAGGGCCCCGCAGTAGTCGGTGCGCAGCCCGAGCGGACGGGGGCCGCTCACGGGCGCGCCCCGGCGAGCAGCTTCTGCAGGGAAGGGGCGAGGTCGTCCACGTCGAAGGACTCCTGGTGGTGGGCGTCGGGGCCGCGCAGCACGCGGGCGGTGACCTGGCGTCGGGCGAGCTCGTCCTCGCCGACGATGATCGCAACGGTCGCGCCGGAGCGGTCGGCCTGGCGGAGCTGGGCCTTCATCGACCGCTGGTCGAAGGCGCGCTCGGCCGAGAAGCCGAGGCGGCGGAGCTGGTGGGTGAGGTCGCGCGCCGAGGCGCCGCCGGTGAGGTCGACGACGAAGAGGTCGACCCCGTCCTCGCCCGCCGGCGCGGCGCCCTCGGCGTCGAGGGCGAGCAGCACCCGCTCGATCCCGGTCGCGAAGCCGATGCCCGGCGTCTCGGGGCCGCCGAGGGCGGCGACGAGCTTGTCGTAGCGGCCGCCGCCGCCGACCGCGTTCTGCGCGGACTGCAGGGCGAGCGAGCCGAACTCGAAGGTCGTGCGCGTGTAGTAGTCGAGGCCGCGCACGAGGAAGTCGTCGAACTGGTAGCCGACGCCGAGCGCGTCGAGGCCGGCGACGACGCGCGCGAAGTGGTGCTCGCAGTTGTCGCAGCGCATCGAGGAGAGGACGGGCATCTCGGGGCGGAGCGCGACGCACTCCTCCCGCTTGCAGTCGAGCACCCGCAGCGGGTTGCGCGCCCACCCCTCGCGGTGCTCGCCGCAGAGCTCGTCGGCGTGCGCCGCGAGGAAGACCTCGAGCGCCGCAAGATACCCCGGACGGCACTCGTCGTCGCCCATCGAGTTGATCCGCAGCACGAGCTTCGAGAGCCCGGCGGCTCGCAGGTACTCGTCGAGGAGGGCGACGACCTCGACGTCGAGGTCGGGGTCGGCCGATCCGATCGCCTCCACGCCGAACTGGTGGTGCTGGCGGTAGCGGCCCGCCTGCGGCCGCTCGTAGCGGAACGCCGGCGTCACGTACCAGGACTTGAAGGGCACCGGCGGGCGGTGCTGCACGTAGGCGCGTACGACTGATGCCGTCCCCTCGGGGCGGAGCGCGAGCAGGCGGCCGCCGCGGTCCTCGAACTCGTACATCTCCTTGGTCACGACGTCGGAGGCCTCCCCGACACCACGGCGAAAGACCCCCGCGTCCTCGAACATCGGCGAGAGCACGAGGCCGTAGGCGGCCCTCCTGCAGAGCCCGGCGAAAGTCGCGACGAGCTGCTCGATGCGCGCGCTCTCCGGAGCGAGCACGTCACGCGTGCCCGTGGGTGCCTGAAAGGCGGTCACTTCCCGGCGGGCTGGAGGCTGCGACCACCGCCGGGGAGGAGGCGGTACGCGTCGTAGACGCCCTCGAGCTGGCGGAGCGAGCCGAGGACGGAGTCGAGGTGCGCGGCGTCGGCGAGTTCACACTCGAAACGCATCGCAGCGACCCTATCGGCTGCGATGCGCGACGACGAAGAGATGATGTTCACGTGGTGCTCGGCGAGCACGCGCGCCACGTCGACGAGGAGCTGTGACCGGTTGAAGGCCTTGACCTCGATCGCCGAGACGTAGACACCCGACTGCGAGTCGTCCCACTCGACCTCGATGAGGCGCTCGTTGTCGCCACCGGTGAGGGCGGTCGCGTTCACGCAACCCTCGCGGTGGACCGAGACGCCCCGCCCGCGGGTGACGAAGCCGATGATCTTGTCGCCGGGGACAGGGGTGCAGCAGCGGCTGAGGCGCACCATCATGTCGTCGAGGCCCTCGACGTAGACACCCGCCGAGCCGCCGCGCCGCGCGCTCGGCCGCCGCGTCTGCAGGACCGTCGTCGGGAGCTGCTCCTCTCCGCCGACGAGATCCCGCTGCAGCCGCTGCACCACGCCGCGCGCCGAGCAGTGCCCCTCGCCGATCGCCGCGTAGAGGCCGTCGAGGTCGACGAAGCCCATCTCCTCGGCGAGCTCGCCGAGGGCCGCCGAGCTGGACAGGCGCTGCACGGGGAGGCCCTCGCGCCGCAGCGCCTTCGCGAGCTCGTCGCGGCCGTTCTCGATCGCGTCCTCGCGCCGTTCGCGCGAGAACCACTGGCGGATCTTGTTGCGCGCCCGCGGGGAGGCGGCGAAGCGCAGCCAGTCCTGGCTCGGCCCGGCCGTCGGCACCTTGGACGTGAAGATCTCGGCGGTGTCCCCCGAGGCGAGCTTGTTCTCGAGGGGGACGAGGCGGCCGTTCACCCGCGCCCCGATGCAGTGGTGGCCGACCTCAGTGTGGATCGCGTAGGCGAAGTCGACCGGCGTGGCTCCCGTCGGGAGGGTGACGATCGCCCCCTTCGGCGTGAAGACGTAGACCTCGCCCTGGTCGAGGTCGAGCTTCAGGGTCTCGAGGAACTCGATCGGGTCGGGGGTGTCGCGCTCCCAGTCCACGATCCGCTGCAGCCAGGCCATGTCCTCGGAGGAGTGCGAGCTCCCTGGGTGGGTGGTGTCCTCCTTGTAGCCCCAGTGGGCGGCGATCCCGAACTCCGCCCGGCGGTGCATCTCCTGGGTGCGGATCTGGATCTCGAGGGGCTTGCCCTGCGGCCCCACCACTGTCGTGTGCAGCGACTGGTAGAGGTTGAACTTCGGCGAGTTGATGTAGTCCTTGAAGCGTCCCTGCACCGGCGGCCACAACGCGTGCACCGAGCCGAGGGCCGCCCAGCAGTCCTTCTCGGACTCGACGACGATGCGGATGCCGACGAGGTCGTAGATCTCGTCGAACTCCTTGCCCCGCAGCACCATCTTCTCGTAGATGCTCCACAGGTGCTTCGGGCGTCCGGTGACGACGGCGTCGATCCCGAGCGCCGAGAGGCGGCCGCGCAGGATCTCGATCACGAGGGCGAGCTCGGGCTCGCGCCGCGGCGCGCGCGTCGCCACCATCTGCGCGATCTCCGCGTAGCGCTTGGGGTGCAGCGAGGCGAAGGAGAGGTCCTCGAGCCGCCACTTCATCTCCTCGATGCCGAGGCGGTGCGCGAGGGGCGCGTAGATGTCGAGGGTCTGCTGCGCGGTGCGGTGCTGCTTCCACTCCGGCATCACCGAGAGCGTCTGCATGTTGTGCAGGCGGTCGGCGAGCTTGATCACGAGGACCCGCCAGTCCTTAGCCATCGCCACGAGCATCTTGCGGACCGTCGCCGCCTGCTGCGCCTCCTTCGAGGAAAAGTGCAGGCGGTCGAGCTTGGTGACCCCGTCGACAATCTGCGCGATCACGGGTCCGAAGGCCGACTCGATCTCGCCGAGGCTCACCTCGGTGTCCTCGACCACGTCGTGCAACAGCGCCGCCGCGGCCGAGGTGGCATCGAGCCCGAGGCCAGCGACGATCTCCGCCACGGCGATCGAGTGCGTGACGTAGGGCTCGCCCGACAGGCGGGTCTGGCCCTCGTGCGCCTTGCAGGCCAGGTCGAAGGCGGCCTTCACGGCGGAGAGGTCGTCAGAGGGGCGGTGCGTGCCGAGCAGGCCGAGCAGCGTCTCGGCGGAGACGCCGTGGCCAGACGCGCCCGCCGAAGGCGGCGCCGCTGCCTCGGTGAGCGGGTCCACGAGGGCCATGAGACAGATTATCGGCTGGGGCCGGATTTGAAGCTGAATGGCGGCGCGGCGCCCGTGCCCCTCGGGCCGCGAGGTCCTCGGGGCCGCGCCGGGCCGGGCCGGGCCGGGCCGGGCCGGGCCGGGCCGGGCCGGGAAGAGACTGCCACGGCTCCGTGCCTGCGGAACCCTCGACCGAGGGCCCACGCAGCCGTGTCCGTCGGCCGGGGCCCAGGAACGCATTCCGAGCAACTGCCGACCGCCACTACAGTTTGCCTGCGACCACCACCGACCCTGCTCCCTCCCTCGACGATCCGGCGCCGCCGACAGCCGGCGGCGAGCTGCCCTGGCGCCCCGGCCGAGTCCGCCGGGGGCCGGCGCTCATCGTGGTCGCGATCGTCCTCGTGATCTCGCTCTTCGGCTTCGTGTTCGCCGCGGTCGGTGGCAAGCCGCCGAAGACGACGGCGCCGAGCGGCGGCGCCGTGGGCGGGACGGGCCTCTCCCCCGCCGCATCGACACCGCTGTTCCGGCAGATCTCCTCGGGGGGCGACCCTCCCGCCGACGTGCTGAAGGCGCTCGTCGTGCCCGCCGGCGCGACGGTGAAGGGCCACGAGCGCAGTGATGCCGGCCTCGAGCTCTACGACGGCACCGTCACCCTCGACGTCGCCGCCAGCCGCGCGAAGACCGTCACCTTCTACCGCACGGAGCTGAAGGCGGGAGGCTGGTCGGTCTCCGGCCCCGACACAACCGCGGACGGCAAACACACCGAGCTGTTCGGCACCCGTCCCTCGACCGACGGCTACTACTGGGAGGTGGCGGTCGTGCTCACCCCGGCGGGGCCCTCGCTCACCCCGGCGCTGAACGGCGACCTCTCGGCCGGCGAGACGACGCTCGCCCTCACGCTCTTCGAGCAGAACGACCCCGACTGAGCCGCTCCGACCGAGAGCGCCACCGCCCAGGCGGCGAGGTTCGCCGGGTAGATGAGGTAGCCGAAGCGGGTGGCCGGGGCGAGCAGGGTCGCGAGCAGCAGCGCGAAGGCGGTCACCCCGGCGACCCCGGCCACTGACCGCGGCGGGCGACGGTAGAGCAGCGCGAGCACGAGGAGGGCGCCCACCGCTGCGAGGAGCCCGGTGATGAGGCGACGGTGCGAGGGGAAGATCGTCGTCAGCACCTGGCCGAGGAGGGGGCTCGCGGCGGGCGACCGCACGCTCGCGAGGCCGAGGGGGAAGCGGACGACGTTCACGAGGAAGCCCTCGGGGCTCGTGAGCACGCCGAGCAGGATCACCGGCAGCGCCACGACCGCTGCGGCCAGGGTGTAGCGCCCGATCGCCCGGCGCCCCTCCCCGTCACGCACCGCGAACACGAGGAGCAGGAGGATCGGCCAGGCGGTGAACTTGAGGGTCCCGGCGACGCCGAGGACGAGGCCGGCGGCGACGGGACGTCGGCGGGCGGCGAGGACGAGGCCGAGCAGACAGAGCGCTAGGACCGGCAGGTCGTCGCCACCGGTCACCATCGGGAGGGCCCCGAAGGGCAGCACGACGAGGACCTGCACCACCCGTGACCGCCATCGCAGCGCGCCGGGGCCGAGGAGGAGGGCCCCGCCGGCGACGCCGAGGGTGAACAGCACGAGCGCGAGACGGGCGTCGCCCAAGGCGGCGCTCGCGACGTAGGCGCTCGGCAGGCCGAAGAGGACCATCCCCGGCAGATAGGGGAAGAAGGCGGTGGAGTCCACGTCGTGGTGGTCGCTCTGCGGCGAGTCGCCGACCGAGGAGGGCGAGGTGAGGTACGGGCTGCGCGCCGCGGCTGCCCGGTCCCCGGCCCGTTCGATCACCGCCACCTCGGGCTGAGCGTGCGCGCCCGGCGTCGCCTCGGCGCGCCAGGCGAGCTCGGCGCCGAGCGGGACGACCACGACGCCGAGGACGAGGACGAACAGCACGCCGCGCCGCAGGCGCGTCACGGCGGCCGTGGCCGGTGGGCGGCGGCGGCCGGTGCGCCGCGCCCCCACCAGGCAGACGATCGTCGCCGCCCCGTAGGCGACCGCCGCCATCTGGCCCCAGTCCCGGTAGTCGGGGGACTCCGCGAGGCCGGCGTTCAGCAGGGCGAAGCCGCAGGAGCCGGCGTACAGGACGGCGTCTTGCACGAGGAGGGGGAGCGAACTGAGGAGACGCCACGCCCCCTCGAGGCGGTCGCGCAACGCCACCGGTGCGGTCGGCCCCACGGAGGCCGACACGCTCGCCATCGCCTGGGAGCGTAGTTTCGGCGCCCCCGTCGATGGTGCCGAGACCCGAAGCGGCCCCGCGACCCTCGTGTTGAGGTCGCGGGGGCCCTGCTCGCTCGTCGGCGCGGCCCGGTCAGTCCTTCGGCTGGGCCGTGGTGCGGAGGTAGGGCTTCACCGTCGTGTAGCCGGGGAAGCGCTTCGCCGCGTCCTCGTCGGAGACGGCTGCGGTGATGATCACGTCGTCACCGTGCTGCCAGTTCACCGGCGTGGCGACCTGGTGCTTGGCGGTCAGCTGCAGCGAGTCGAGGACCCGCAGGATCTCCTCGAAGTTCCGGCCGGTCGCCGCCGGGTAGGTGATCGTGAGCTTGATCTTCTTGTCCGGGCCGATGATGAAGACCGAGCGGACGGTCATCGTGGTCAGGGCGTTCGGGTGGATCATCCCGTAGGCGTCGGCGACCTTGCGCTCGGGGTCCGCGATCAACGGGTAGTTGAGCGCGTGGCCCGAGACGTCCTTGATGTCGCCCGCCCAGTTCTTGTGGGAGTCCACCGGGTCGACCGAGAGGCCGAGGACCTTGGCGTTGCGCTTCTCGAACTCGGGCTTCAGTCGGGCGACCTCGCCGAGCTCGGTGGTGCACACGGGGGTGAAGTCCGCGGGGTGCGAGAACAGGACACCCCAGCCGTCGCCGAGGTAGTCGTAGAGGTGGATCTCGCCCTCAGTCGTCTCCGCCGTGAAATCGGGCGCGTCGTCTCCAAGCTGCAGTGCCATGGGGTTTCTCCTCTGATGTGGAATGCGCCGCCGAGCTTACCGCCGGGGGCGCCGATAGTCGACCGGAGAGGTCAAGAATTCGCTCCCCGGTCCGCCGCGACGCGGTGTGTAGCGTCGGGCGCGATGAACCCCCCCTTGCCAGGCTTCCTCAAGAGCCTCGCGCCCACGCTCAATCACCACGGCTATCTCGCCGTCGGCGGGTTCGTGATGCTCGAGGACTTCGGCATCCCGGTCCCGGGCGAGACGATCCTCATCGCCGCGGCGATCTACGCAGGCGCGGGGCAGCTGAACATCGTGGTCGTGGGGCTCGTCGCGGTGTCCGCCGCCGTCCTCGGCGACAACGTCGGCTACGCGATCGGCCGCTTCGGGGGTCGGCCGCTCATCGAGCGCTACGGCCGCTACCTGTTCATCACCGCCGAACGCCTCGACAAGGCGACCGCCTTCTTCGAGCGGCAGGGCCCGAAGATCGTCGCCATCGCCCGCTTCATCGAGGGCCTCCGCCAAGCCAACGGCATCGTCGCCGGCCTCTCGGAGATGCCGTGGCCCGTCTTTCTGACCTTCAACGCGATCGGCGCCGTGCTCTGGGTCGCCCTCTGGGCGACCGTCGGCGACGTCGCCGGGAGCCATGTGACGGCGATCTACAACGGCATCGGCCACTACTTCGTGTACGTGTTGATCGCGCTGGTGCTGCTGGGCACCGCCCTCGTGGTTCACCACGTGCGGCGCCACCGCCGCGCGCTCGCCGCCGCGGCGCGCCGGGCCGAGGTCGAGGGCGCCCCCACCGGCGCGGTGGACGGCACGTCGGGACGGGCGGGCTGAGCGAGCAGCGGCGCCTGAGCGCGCCGAGCACCGAGGATGGCGACGAGGGAGAGGACGACCGGGCGAGCCTCCGGGCGAGCCCCCGCCGTCGTCGCTCGCGGCTGCTCGCGCGCATCGGTCGCGGCGACCGCCTCGCCCTCTCGGTCCTCGTCGCGCTCCCGCTCGCGATCTACCTCCCCTACGTCGCCGCCGGCTACCTGATCCTCCCCGGCGACGACCTCGTCCAGAACCTGCCGCTGCGCGAGCTGGCGGGGGCGATGATCCGGAGTGGCCGCCTCCCGGCCTGGGACCCCCTCATCTGGAGCGGGACACCGCTGCTCGCCGGGTGGAACGCCGGGGCGCTGTTCCCGGGCACGCTCCTTTTCTCCTTCCTTCCCCTCGGCCTCGCCTGGACGGCGAACTTCGTCGCCCCCCTCGCCCTGTGCGGGGTGGGCACCCACCTCCTCCTCCGCCGCCACGGCGTCGGGCCGCTCGCCGCGGTGCTCGGTGCGCTGCTGTTCACCTACACCGGCTTCATGAGCGGCCAGGTGGTCCACCTCGGCCTCGAGACGGGCACGGCGCTCCTGCCCTTTGTGCTGCTCGCGATCAACTGCCTCGCCGGTCAGCCGTCGCCGCGCGCCCGCGTCGGCTTCGTCGCGCTCCTCGGCTGCGCGCTCGCGGGGACGATCCTCGCCGGCGACCCGCGCGCCCTCACCAGCACCGCGATCGTGGCGATCCCCTACGCGCTCGTCCTCTCCTGGCGCCCGCTCGGCGCGCTGCTGCGCGCCCTCGTGCCGATGGCCCTCGGGGCACTGCTCGGCGGCCTC
This sequence comes from Acidimicrobiales bacterium, assembly GCA_035533595.1. Classification (NCBI taxonomy): domain Bacteria; kingdom Bacillati; phylum Actinomycetota; class Acidimicrobiia; order Acidimicrobiales; species Acidimicrobiales bacterium. The sequence goes on along the minus strand of DATLTN010000031.1, from coordinate 17,868 downwards.
CTCGGGGCGATCCAGTGGCTGCCCGGGCTGACCTTCCTCTCCAACTCGCAGCGCAGCTCGGCGGCCTACTCCTTCTTCGGGACCGGTTCGGTCGACGCCTTCCGCCTCGCGACCCAGCTGCTCGTCCCCTTCTTCCTCGGGGGCAACGGCAACCTCGCCCTGCCGGTCTATGCCGGCAACTACAACCTCCCGGAGCTGAGCATCGGGAGCGGCCTCGTCGCGCTCGCCGCGGCGCTCCTCTATCTCTTCCCGCTCGCCGCCTCGCTGCGGGCACGCGTGCTCGGCCTGCCGCACGCCGCGGACGGCCGCCACCTCGGCCTGTGGTACCTGATCGGCGCCCTCGGCGTGCTCCTCGCCCTCGGCACCACGATCCCCCTCGGTCACCTCACGGTGCACCTGCCGCTCTTCGGTGGCGAGCGGCTGCAGAACCGCAGCGCTGTGCTCTTCGACCTCGCGCTCGCGGTGCTCGCCGCCTACCTCGTCGAGGACCTCGGCACCCCCGACAGCGAGGTGCGGCGCCTCCTTCTCGGCCGCCGCCGCGTCGTGGTGCTGCTCCCCGCGCTCGGGAGCATCGGGCTGGCGGCCCTCGCGATCGCCGACCCGGGCCGCCTCGCCGCGCACTTCCGGCTCCCGCGCCTCCTCGCCACCCTGCACGGGATGCGGCCCTACTTCGTCGCCACGATCATCTTCGCCGTGCTGAGCGCAGGAGCGCTGCTCGTCGCGGCACGGCGCGGGACGCGCGCGGCGCGCCTCATCGTCGGCGCGGCGGTCTTCGCCGATGCCCTCCTCTACGGGCTGAACGCCTCCTACCCGGCGGTCCCCGAGTCGAGCCTCGCCGCGCACACGCCCCTCTCGCAGGGGCTCGCCCGCTATACCGGTCCGACGGGCCGCTTCGCCCTCTACAACCCGAGCTTTGCCATCCCCGCCGAGGGGCCGGTGGCCGTCAACGAGCTCGGGGTGACCGACCTCAACATCCTCCACGACGTGGCCTCGGTCGAGGGCTACGGCTCGCTCGTGAGCGGCGCCTACCAGCAGGTGACCGCGACGCACTTCTTCGAGAACGTGAGCCGCTCGCTGCTCTCCAGCTCCGAGGCCGACACCCTCGACCTGCGCTCGCTCGTCGCCCTGCCGCTCTCGTTCTCGATCACGCTCCCCATCGGCTCGCCGATCCCGTTGAGCGTCGCTCCGGGGGTCGCCACGAACGCCGCCGGCGCGCCGGCGGCCCCCGCCTACTTCGCCGGCCCCTGGTCGGTCGGAGCGGGGGCACCGGCCACCTTCGTCTTCGCCTCTCCGACGGTGCTGCGGCGCGCCTCGGTGACCCTGCTCCCCGCCAAGGTGCGCCCGGCGGCGCTCACCGTGGCGGCGGTCGGCCCGAGCGGGGCGGTGACGCGCCGCACCGCGGCGGTCGAGCGCGACGGGACGGTGCGCGTCAACCTCGGCGGGGTGAGTGCCGTCGAGCTCGTCGTGAGCGACACGGGCCCCGCCGCTGAGATCGGCGCGACCGTCGCGGTCACCGCCGCCCCGTCCGAGCGCCTGCTCCTCGACGGGGCCCTGCAGGGCAGCCTCGCGGCGCCGCGCTGGCGCTACGGCGGCCAGCTCGGGCCCTTCTCGGTGTGGCAGAACACCGAGACGCACGGCCTCGCCTGGCTGGAGCCGCAGCGCTCGACAGCCGCCGACCCTGCGCTCGCGACGCCCGGCGAGGTCACGGTGCAGGACGCCGCGCTCGGGGCGACCCAGCGCACGACGGTCGACGCGCCGCGCGCCGCGCTGCTCGTCCGCTCGGAGAACTACTCCGGCGGCTGGACGGCCCGCCTGCGCCCCCTCGCCGGCGGCCCGACGCGGGTCATCGCCGTGCAGCGTCTCGGCCTCGTGCAGGCCGTGCCGATCCCCAAGGGACGCTGGGTCGTCACCTGGCGCTACGCCCCGGCGAGCCTGCTCCTCGGACTGATCGTCACGATCTGCGGTCTTGTCACGCTGCTCGCGATGTGCGGATGGTTACTCCGGCGGAGAAAGGGATAACTACAGTGACGTGTTGCCCTCGCGCCCACGGAGCCGTCTGGAGCGAACGGCCAAGCGGGGCGAGAAGGCACACGAGCCCGCAGGGACCCATTCCGGAACGCGCCAACAGCGGACGCCCGAGCCGCTCCACAATGGAGCCATGACTACAACACTGCCCCGCCTGAACCGCGGCCGCGGCGCCTCGAACGCCAGCGTCGAGTCGACCGACGGACGGCGCGCCCGCGGCGAGCGCACCCGCCTGCGGGTCCTCGACGCCCTGCTCGTACTCGTCGAGGAGGGCGAGCTCCGCCCCACCGCCCAGAAGGTCGCGGGGCGCGCCGGTGTCGCGCTGCGCACCGTCTACCACCACTTCGAAGACGTCGAGGCGCTGCGCCGCACCGCACTCGACCTGCAGCTGAACCGCCACTACGAGATGCTCGTGGCGATCGACGGCGACGAACCCCTCGAGGCTCGCATCGGCATGGTCACCCGCTCGCTGCGGCGCCTCTTCGAGGCGATCACCCCGATCCGGCGGGCGACGCTGTTCGACGAGCACGCCTCCGAGGAGATGGCCGAGGGGCTGCGCCGCAGCCGCCTCGTGCGCCGGCACTTCCTCGAGCAGGCCTTCTCCGCGGAGCTGAGCGCGCTGAACGGCGAGCGCAAGCTGGTGCTCGACGCGATCGACGCGGCGACCTCGTGGCCGCACTGGCACTTCGTGCGCTCCGGCCTCGGGCGCCCGCCCGCCGCCGCTGAGCGCGTCCTCAGCCTCACCCTGCACGACCTGCTCACCCCCGCGGGCAGCGCCCAGCACAGTCACTGACGCGGCACCGCCCGGCGCCGCGCCGAGGAGCGGGGCCCCGACCGGGCTTTGCCGCGGCCCGTGCACAGCGTGCCGGCGACCGCTCGGGACGACTGCGATCAGCGCGGCGCGCGCCGGTAGGCTCGGCCGCGTCCACCCGAACAGGAGCGAGGAGCCGATGCCGAACCACGAGCTCGCCGAAGTCGCCGATCTCGCCCGCCAGCTGAGGGTCGACTCGATCCGCTCTAGCACCTCGGCGGGCTCGGGCCACCCGACCTCGTCGCTGTCGGCCGCCGACCTCATCGCGGTGCTCGCCGCCCGCCACTTCCGCTACGACTGGCAGCACCCCGAGCGCCCGACCAACGACCACCTCGTCTTCTCCAAGGGCCATGCATCCCCGCTGCTCTACTCCCTGTACCGCGCCGTCGGCGTGGTGAGCGAGGAGGAGCTCCTCACCACCTACCGCCGCTTCGGGAGCCGCCTGCAGGGCCACCCCACGCCGCAGCTCCCCTGGGTCGACCTCGCCACCGGCTCGCTCGGCCTCGGCATCGCCGCGGCGGTCGGCATCGCCTCGGCGGCCAAGCACCTCGACGAACTCGACTACCGCGTCTACGTCCTGTGCGGGGACTCCGAGACGGCCGAGGGCTCGGTCTGGGAGGCCCTCGACAAGGCCTCCTACTACGACCTCGACAACCTCGTCGTGATGTTCGACGTCAACCGCCTCGGCCAGCGCGGCCCCACCGAGCTCGAGTGGGACACCGAGCGCTACGCCGAGCGGGTGCGCGCCTTCGGCTGCGAGGCGATCGTCATCGACGGCCACGACCTCGGCGAGATCGACGAGGCCTTCACCAAGGCCGGCACGAGCGGCAAGCCGACAGTGATCGTCGCCCGCACCAAGAAGGGAAAGGGCGTCGCGGAGATCGAGGACAAGGAGGGCTGGCACGGCGTCGCCCTCCCGCCCGACCTCGCCGAGAAGGCGATCGCCGAGCTCGGCGGTGTCTCCGAGCTCGTGATCACCGGCCCCGAGCCTTCGCCGGGCACGCCGGCGATCACCCCCGACCCTAAGGCCGCGGTCACGCTTCCCCGCTACGAGCTCGGCGAGAAGGTCGCGACGCGCAAGGCCTTCGGCGACGCGCTCGCCGCGCTGGCGGCTCGCCCCGAGGTCGTCGTCCTCGACGCCGAGGTCGGCAACTCGACCCACGCCGAGGAGTTCATGAAGGTCGCCCCCGAGCGCTACTTCCAGTCCTTCATCGCCGAGCAGCTGATGGTCGCCGCCGCGGGCGGGATGGCGGCGCGCGGCTACGTGCCCTACGCCGCCACCTTCGGCGCCTTCTTCTCACGGGCCGCGGACTTCGTGCGCATGCTCGCCATCTCCGGGTTGCGGGTGCGCCTGGTCGGCAGCCACGCCGGGGTCGAGATCGGCGCCGACGGCCCGAGCCAGATGGCGCTCGAGGACCTCGCGATCATGCGCGCGATCCACGGCTCGTCGGTCCTCTACCCCTGCGACGCGACCTCGGCGGTCGCCCTCACCGCGCTGATGTCCGACGCGCCCGGGATCGCCTACCTGCGCACGACGCGCGGCGCCTACCCGGTGCAGTACCCGAGCGGGACGACCTTCACCATCGGCGGCTCGGCGGAGCTGCGCTCCGGTGACGGTGACGCCGTGACCCTCATCGGCGCCGGCGTCACCACCCACGAGTGCCTCGAGGCCGCCGACCAGCTCGCCGCCGAGGGGATCTCGGCGCGCGTCGTCGACTGCTACAGCCTGAAGCCGATCGACGCCGCGACTCTCACGCGGGCGGTCACTGCGACCGGCGGGCGGCTCGTCGTCGCCGAGGACCACTACCCCGAGGGGGGCCTCGGCGAGGCCGTGCGCACCGCGCTCGGCACCTTCTCGACGCCACTGCACTTCGCGCATCTCGCGGTGCGCGAGCTCCCCGCCTCGGGGACCCCGAGCGAGCTCCTCGACTTCGCGGGGATCTCGGCCTTCCACATCGCGCGTGCCGCCCGCGACCTCATCCGCCCCGGCAGCTGACCGGCCCGCCCGCCGGCTGAGCCGGCGGCGGCGCCTCACCCTCACGCTCGGCTCGACCGCGCTCTCGGTGCTGGTGTTCGGGGCGGTCTTCGCCGCGACCCGCGTGCACAGCCCCGCGTCCGGCACCGCCTCCGCCTCCTCGGTCCTCGCCGCGGGTGACCGCGCGCCGGTCGCTCTGCGGCTCGCGCCCCTCGGCGGCGGCGCGAGCGTGACCCTCGCCGCGGAGGTCGGCCACCGCCCGGCGGTGGTGAACTTCTTCGCCTCGTGGTGCACCGCCTGCGCGAAGGAGCTCGACGCCTTCGGCGCGGTCTCGGCGCGGGCGAAGGGCGCGGTCGCCTTCGTCGGGATCGACACCAACGACTCGGACCACTCCCTCGCCGAGAAGCTGCTGCGCGCTGGCGGGGTCCGCTACCCGGTCCTCGTCGACGGCGCCGGCCTGCAGGCGGCGACCGCCTACGGCGTCGACGCCCTGCCGGCGACCTTCTTCCTCGACGCCTCGGGGCGCGTCGTCGGCGAGGTCCTCGGTGCCGAGGACGCGCCCGCCCTCTCGGCGCGCCTGCGCGGTCTGGAAGGGCACGGCTGAGCTGTCGGTGCGCGCCGCGACCGCGGACGACCATCCGGCCCTCGAGGCGCTCGCCGCGGCCGCCGCCCTGGGGGGCCGGCGCCCCGGCCTCCACCTCGCCGAGCACCTCGCCCTGCCGCCGGGCGAGGACCACTTCCACCTCCTCTTGGAGGGCGCGGAGGCGGCGCCCGTCGCCTACCTCTCGGCCGGTGGGAGCCGCGACGCCGACGGCAAGGGGGGTGCCGAGATCTACGAGCTGGTCGTCGGCGACGCCGCCGGGTCGGCCGGCGAGCTCGTCACGGCGGCCCTCGGTGTCCTCGGCGACGCCGGCTACGGCGACGTCACCTGCTGGGCGCGCCTCGCCGGGGCGCGCGGCGTCTCGGCGCTGCGGGCGGCCGGCTTCTCCGCCGAGGAGGTGGCGGGGGCCGGGACCCGCTACCGCCTCACCCGCTCCTGAGCTACGGCGCGATCAACGTCCAGCCGCGGCGCTCGAGCTCGGCGGCGAGCTGCTTGTCCGAGACCATGGCGAGGAGCTCCTGGGCGGCCGAGCCACGCCGCGGCGGCGGGGCGGCCGTCGGCGGCGCGTCATCCTCCAGCGCCTGCAGCTGCTCGAGGAGGGCGCTCGCCTCGTCGCGGGTGAAGCGGCCGGCCGCCTGGCGCTGGTTGAGGCCGAGCGGGTGGCGGGCTTCGCGGAAGTCCGCGTAGCCCGCCTCCTGGACGCGCTCCAGGAGCTCGGCGACGACGCGGGGCGGGGCGGGTGGGCCGGACTGCTGACCGAATGCCATGCCGGCAGTCTCCCAGAGCGCTGTGTCGGTCAGGTGCCCCGGCCGCTCGTGCAGTCGATCACCGCGGCGCCGGTGACGGCGCCCTCCGCGAGGTCGGCGAGGGCGCGCGGCGCCTCCGCGAAGGGGTAGCTCGCGGTCGCGACGACGAGGGGAAGGTCCGCCGCCACCTCCAGGAACTCCTGGCCGTCGGCGCGGGTGTTGGCGGTGACGCTCACGAGCTCGCGCTCATAGAACAGGTCCCGCGCGTAGTCGAGCTCGGGGATCGCCGAGAGGTGGATGCCGGCGACGGCGAGTACGCCGCCGCGGTCAAGGGCCTGCAGCGCGACGGGCACGAGGGTCCCCACCGGCGCGAAGAGGATCGCCTCGTCGAGGGGCTCGGGTGGCGGGCCGTCGCCGGCCGAGTGCGCCCCGAGGAAGCGGGCGAGCGCCTGGGCCTGCGGCGAGCGCGTGACGACGTGCACGGTCGCGCCGATCGAGAGCGCCACCTGCGCGCAGAGGTGCGCCGAGGCACCGAAGCCGTAGATGCCGAGGCGGCTGCCGGGGTGCACCCCGGCGCGCCGCAGGGCGCGGAAGCCGATGATCCCCGCGCACAAAAGCGGCGCCGCCTCGGCGTCGGAGTAGCGGGCGGGGAGGACGTAGGCGAAGTCCTGATGGACGAGGGCGTACTCGGCGAAGCCGCCGTCCTCGTCCCAGCCGGTGAAGCTCGGCGCGGCGCAGAGGTTCTCCTCGCCGCGCAGGCAGTACGGACAGCGGCCGCAGACGCCGCGCAGCCAGGCGACGCCGACGCGGTCGCCGCGCGCGAAGCGGTGCGCATCGGGGCCCCGCTCCTCGACGACGCCGACGATCTCGTGGCCCGGGACGACGAGCGGGCGCCTGGGCGCGAGGTCCCCTTCCGCGAGGTGGAGATCGGTGCGACAGACCCCGCACACCGAGACGCGCACGAGGATCTCACCGCGGCCCGGCACGGGGACGCCGCGCTCGACCTCGACGAGCGGGCCGGAGGCGATGGGGCCGGGGTGCTCGACGGCAAAGGCGCGCATCGCCCCAGTGTGGCCGCACGCGACCGAGCGGCGCGGCGAGTGCCGGGGCGCGCTTCGGGGTAGATCCGTGGCGGGCCAGTAGGCCCCCTCGGCCGAGGAGGGGACGTGGGACGGATCGTGGTGGGAGTGGACGGCTCAGAACCCTCTAAGCGCGCGCTCGAGCTCGCAGCCCGTCAGGCGCACCTCACTGGAGACCTGCTGCAGGTCGTGACGGCCTGGGAGCTGCCGCCGCTGTTCGCGAGCAGCTCGGCGGCGGCGGTCACCGAGATCCCGGTCGACCTCGACCTCGCAGGCGAGGCAGAAGAGCGCCTCCATCGCACCATCGACGAAGTGCTGGGGGCCGAGCACGGCCTCGAACTGCACACGACCGTCGTCGAGGGCCATCCTGCGCCGTCGCTCCTCGACGCCGCGGAGGGCGCCGACCTGGTCGTCGTCGGCAGCAGCGGCCACGGCGAGTTCGCGGGCATGCTCCTCGGGTCGGTGAGCATGTACCTCGCGACCCACTCGCCCTGCCCGGTGCTCATCGCCCGTAGCAAGGAACGCCCCGGCAGCTGAGCCCGCGCCGTCCGGCAGGGGCTGTGTCCGCCCGCGGGCCAGCGTCTGTCAAGCCGGCCAGAAAGTCTTGCGCCATGGCGAGCGGCGAGCCCCCTGACGCCGTGGGACGCGGAGAGGCCTCGCTGTGGACGGTCGCCCGTGAGTGGGGCCGTCCCGGCTGCATCGGCTTCGGCGGGCCTCCGACGCACATCGCCCTGCTGCGCCGGCTGTGCGTCGAGGAGCGACAGTGGGTCGCCGCAAGCGAGTTCGAGGACGCGATCGCCACGGTAAACCTCCTCCCCGGCCCCGCTTCAACGCAGCTCGCGATCTTCTCCGCTTGACGCCTGCGCAGGACGCTGGGCGCCCTCGTCGGGGGGTTTGCTTCATCGTGCCGGGGCTAATCCTCATCCTGGCGCTGTCAGCGATCTTCCTCGCGCACCATCCGCCGCACTGGATCCTCGGTGCGGCGGATGGCGCCGGAGCTGCGGTACCCGCGGTGGCACTCAGCGCCGCGCGGGTTGATCCCGGCGAGCTGGCGGCGGATCGGTGCCACCGAGAGCGAGCGCACCCGCTGGTTGGCCTACGCCCTCCTCGGAGCGGCCGCGGCGGCGACCATCGGCCCGTTCCTCGCCCTCGTCCTCGCCGCGTGCGGATCAGTGAGGTCGCCCTCCGCTCGGACGGCACCGCTGCCCCTCCGGCGCCGATCACCCCGCGGGCGGTGATCGGCGCAGCGGCGACACACGCCGTCGCGTTCGGAGGGCTCGATGCGGTTGCCTGGGTCGCCTTCAAGGTCGGCGCGCTGTCCTACGGCGGCGGCTTCGTCATCGTGCGGCTGATGCAGCACGACGCAGTCATGACGTACCACTGGATGAGCGGCGGGCAGTTCCTGAATGCGGTGGCGCTCGGCCAGGTCACCCCGGGGCCGGTGGTGCTCACCACGCCGCCATCGGTTATGCCGCGCACGGCCTCGGTGGCGGCCTCCTCGCCAGCCTTTTCGCCTTCGCCCCCTCGTTCGCCTTCGTGTCGTGGGTGCTCGCCGGTTCGACGCGATCCGCGCCAGCCGCAGGGTCCAGGGCTTTCTCACCGGGAGCGGCCCCGCCGTGATCGGGGCGATCGCGGGTTCGGCCATCCCCCTCGGCCTCGCCTTCGCGCACCTTTGGCAGCTTCCGCTGCTCGCCGGCGCGCTCGTGTGGTTGCTTGGCCTCGGACGGGGCGTGGTCGGCGGCTTGCTTGGGGCGGGGGCGGTCGGCGTCGTCTTGGCTCTTGCGGGCATCTCCGTCTGAGGTCGACCTCTGGTCGGACCCCCGCACCCTCAGCGGGGCAGGCCCAGTCCCTCGAGGACGACTGCGCCGGGGAGGGCCGCGAGCAGCGCTCCGTCGAGGACGAGCTTGGACTCCCGGAGACCGCTCCCGACCACGACTGGGCCCGCGGCCACGACCGCTGGATCGACGAGCAGCGGCCAGGCGGCGGGGAGGCCGACGGGGGTGATGCCGCCGTAGGCCATCGCGCTCTCAGAGATGGCACGCTCCATCGCAGCGAAGGAGGCCTTCTTCGCCTCGAGGTGGCGGCGGACGAGGCCGTTCACGTCGACACGCGTCGTAGCAAGGACGACGCAGGCACAGAGCCAAGAGTCGGCGCCGCGCCGCCCCTCGACGACCACGCAGTTCGCCGAGGCGCTCTCGGCGACGCCGTAGCGGGCGCAGAAGGCCGCGGTGTCGGCGGCGGAGGGGTCGATCGCGGCCACCTCGACGACTTCGGCGAGGCCGAGCGCCGCGAGCGCGGCGGCGACCACCGGGGCGAGCAGCTCAGGGCGCTCCCCCGCTGGCTGGCTCTCGAGGCTCCCGAGCACCCTCAGCCTCCGACGGCGAGTGCGGGACGGCGGGTCGAGACGCCCGCCGCCCTCTCGAGCAGGTGCGCCGCCTCGAGGACGAGGCGGTCATCGCGGGGCGGCCCGACGACCTGCACCCCGAGCGGCAGCCCGTCCTCGGTGAAGGCCACCGGCACGGAGCAGGCGGGGAGGCCGGTCACGCTCACGAGGTAGCAGGAGGCCATCCAGTCGAGGTAGCCGCCGAGCGCGACGCCGGAAATCTCGGTGGGGTACTCCGCCCCGATCGGGAAGGGTGGCACCTGGCTCACCGGGAGGAGCAGCAGGTCGTGGTGGGAGAAGTACTCCGCGAAGCGCAGGTAGAGCACGGTGCGGGCTTGCTCCGCGTCCCGCAGCTGCTCGCCGGTGAGCGCCCGTCCGGCCTCGATGTTCTCGGCGAGGGTCTGCTTCACGAGCGGCCGGTGCGCGTCGAGGAGCGCCCCGTAAGCGAGGGCGAAGTGCTGCGCGCGCAGCGTCTTGAAAACGAGGTCGCCGCCGGAGAAGTCGGGGCAGGCCTCCTCGATGTCGGCGCCGATGCCCTCGAAGAGGAGGGCCGCCGCAGCGACCGCCGCTGCCGGTTCCGCCTCGACGGGGACCGCGCCGCCGAGGTCACGAGACCATCCGACGCGCAGCCGCCCGACGGACCGGCCGAGCGGGGCGCCGAGGGCGCTCCCGTCACCGGGGAGGGCGATCGGCGAGCGCGGGTCCTCACCCGCCACCGCGGAGAGGGCGAGCGCGAGGTCGTCCGCGCTGCGCGCCAGCATCCCCTCGACGCTGAGGTTCGCCCAGGCGTTCACCGCCGGGACACCCGGCACCCGCCCGACGCTCGGCCGCATGCCGACGACGTTGCAGAACGAGGCCGGGTTGCGGAGCGAACCGCCCATGTCGCTCCCGTCGGCGAGCGGGCACATCCCCGTGGCGAGCGCCGCCGCGGCACCGCCGCTGCTCCCCCCCGCCGAGCGGGAGAGGTCATAGGGATTGGCGGTCGCCCCGAACAGCGGGTTGAAGGTATGCGAGCCGGCGGCGAACTCCGGGACGTTGGTCTTTCCGATCGTCACCACCCCCGCCTCGCGGAGGCGGGCGACGATGAGGTCGTCCTCCTCGGGGACGAGGTCGGCGTGGATCGGCGACCCGAAGGTGGTGCGGATCCCCGCGGTGCGGTGCGTGTCCTTGTGGGCCACCGGGAGGCCGTGCAGCAGACCGGGGGCGCCACCGGACGCGAGGTGTTCGTCGGCGGCGGCGGCCGCGGCGGCCGCCCGCTCGGGGACGAGCGTGACGATCGCGTTCACGTCGGTGTTGACCCGCTCGATCTGCGCGAGGTGGGCCGTGAGGAGCTCGCGGGCCGAGAGCTCGCGGCGCACCATCATCGCCACCAGCTCGCGGGCGCTCGCGAAGCAGAGCCCCTCGTCTGACCCCGCCATCGCCGCAAACTACCAACATCGCGGCCCTTGCACGCCCTATGGGGCGATGCCAAGCTCCCGCCACCAGCTGCGCGGAGGGGCCGCGGCGTGAAGGAGGCCCGAAATGATCATCGACGTCCACGGTCACGTGACACCGCCGTCAGAGCTCTACGCCTACCAGGCGAGCCTGCTCGCGGCGCGCGGGGCACACGGTCGCGGCGGGGTGAAGGTGAGCGACGACCGCATCCGCGAGTCGCACCAGTCGCCCCTCCCCCACTTCGGCGGCCTCTCGCACATCGAGCACCTCGCGCAGGGCGGGATCGACCGCCAGCTGATCTCCTCGCGCCCCTACACGCTGATGCACTCCGAGGAGCCGGCGCGCATCGTCGAATGGTTCAACGAGGAGACCAACAACATCATCCACCAGACCTGCCAGGTCTTCCCCGACGTCTTCATCCCCGTCGCCGGCCTCAACCAGGCCGCCTCCACCTCCCCCGAGCAGTGGGTCGGCGAGCTGAAGCGCTGCGTGAACGAGCTCGGCTTCAAGGGGGCGCTGCTCAACCCCGACCCGATGGAGGGGGCGGCGACCCCTCCGGGGATGGGCGACCGCTACTGGTACCCCGTCTACGAGGCACTTTGTGAGCTCGACGTGCCCGCCCTCGTCCACTCCGCCTCGTGCCGGCCGCCGGCGCGCGAGTCGTACTCGCTGCACTTCATCACCGAGGAGACGATCGGCATCATCCACCTCCTCAACTCGGACGTGATGAAGGACTTTCCGACGCTGAAGCTCGTCTTCGCGCACGGCGGCGGCGCGATCCCCTACCAGGTGGGGCGCTTCCTCTCCTTCCGGGCGATGCACGACGGCGAGAGCTTCCTCGACAACCTGCGCAAGCTCTACTTCGACACCTGCCTGTACACCAAGGACTCCCTCGAGCTCCTCTTCAAGGTGGTCGGGGTGGACAACTGCCTCTTCGGCTCGGAAAAGCCCGGGACCGGCTCGCAGAAGGACCCTGCCTCGGGCCGCTGGTTCGACGACATCCGGCCGCTCATCGAGGAGATCGACTGGCTCACCGAGGGCGAGCGGAGCGCGATCTTCGAGGGCAACACCACCAAGCTCTTCCGTCTGTAGCCGTCGGCGGAGACCGAAGAGGGGCCTCGCGGGGCCCCTCTTCGCGTCCTGTCGCCGAGGGGTCAGTCGAAGAGGTCGGGCTCCTCACGGACGATGCGCTGGAAGAGCGGCTGGAAGTTGAAGAAGCCCGCGAGGTGCGAGCCGACCTGGGAGGCGGTGAGGGCGGCGACCTCGTGGTCGATGAGGATCGGCTTGCCGGCGGCCTCCGCGAGGAGCTGGGCCTGGCACGAGCGCTCCATCGTGATGAACCACCACGCCGCCTCGTCGACAGAGTGGCCGACGGTGAGCAGGCCGTGGTTCTGGAGGATGACCGCCTTCTGCTCCCCGAGGGCGTGCGCGAGGCGCTTGCCCTCGTCTGGGTCGAGGACGACGCCGGTGTAGTCGTCGAAAAGGCCATGGTCGCCGTAGAACGCGCAGGAATCCTGGGTGATCGGGTCGAGGAGACGGCCGAGGGTCGACCATGCCTTCCCGTTCAGCGAGTGCGCGTGCGCCGCGGCGACGACGTCCGGGCGCGCCTGGTGGACCTGGGAGTGGATGGCGAAGGCGGCGGCGTTCACCCGCTCACTCCCCTCCACCACGTCGCCCTTCTCGTTCACGAGGAGGAGGTCGCTGACGCGGATGTGTCCGAAGTGCATCGCGTACGGGTTCACCCAGAAGTGGTCGCTCAGCTCGGGGTCGCGGGCCGTGATGTGACCGGCGACCCCCTCGGAGAAGCCGAAGCGAGCGAAGAGGCGGAAGGCCGCTGCGAGCTGCTGCTTGCGGTGGAGGCGCTCCTCCTCGACGGTCTCGAAGACCGGCGGCTCGGGACGGTAGAGCGGAATCGGTGGCATCGCGGCCTCCCCGTGTCGGTGCGACTGGCCCCAACGAGGATAGCGGGCAAGCCCTCCGCCGCCTTGACGCCCGGGTAGGGTCCCCCGGTGCCGCGGCTCTTTGTCGACATCACGCCGCTGCGGCGTTTCCCGGACTTCCGGCGCCTGTGGACCGGTTACGCCTTCCGCCAGCTCGGCGCGCAGATCACCGTCACGACGGTGATCTACCAGGTGTACACGATCACCCACTCCAACCTCGCGGTCGGCCTGCTCAGCCTCGCGCAGCTCGGCCCGTCGATCTTCGCCCCGATCCTCGGCGGCTCGCTCGCCGACGCGATCGACCGCCGCGTGCTGCTCCTCGGTACGGCCTTCGCGATGTCGCTGTGCACGGTGGGCCTCGCGCTGAACGCCGGCACGGGCCATCCCGCACTGTGGCTGTTGTTCGTCCTCTCGGCGGTGAGCTGGGGGCTGGCGGGAATCGACGGGCCGACGCGCGCCGCGGTACAGATCGCCCTCGTCGACCGGGAGTCGGTGCTCTCGGCGAACGCGCTCCGCCAGGTCCTCCAGCAGGGCTCGCTCGTCGTCGGCCCCGCGGCCGCAGGGCTCCTCATCGCCGCGCTCCACCGGCACCTCCCCGTCGTCTACTGGATCGACGTCGCGAGCACCGCCTTCGCCCTGCAGGCGGTGCTCCGGCTGCCGCCTCTCCCCCCCGAGGGCGGCGGCAGGCGCTTCGGCTTCTCCTCGATCGTCGAGGGCTTCTCCTACCTACGCGGCCGGCAGGTGATCCAGGCCTGCTTCCTCGCCGACCTGAACGCCAACGTCCTCGGGCTCCCGGTCTCGCTCTTCCCGTACATGGCCTTCCACCACTTCCACGCCGGCGTGCGGGCCTACGGTCTGCTGATGGCGGCGCCGGGCGCGGGGGCGGCGCTCGGCTCACTGCTCAGCGGCTGGTCGGCGACGATCCGCCGACAGGGCCTCGCGGTGCTGATCGCAATCGCCGTCTGGGGGCTTGCGCTCGTCGGCTTCGGCCTCACCACCTCGCTCGCCGTCGGTATTGTCCTGCTCGCGGTGGCTGGGTGGGCGGACATGATCTCAGCGACCTTCCGCAACACGATCATCCAGGTCGAAGTGCCCGACCGCCTGCGCGGCCGCCTCTCCTCGATCCAGACGGCGGTCGTGCAGTCCGGCCCCCGTCTCGGCAACACCGAGGCGGGGGTGGTGGCGGCGCTCACGACCGCGCAGTTCTCGGTCGTCTCTGGCGGCGTCGGCTGCGTGCTCGGGATCGCCCTCATCGCGAGGTTCATGCCGCGCTTCGCCGCGTACCGCACGCCCGGCCTCGTCGAGGTGACCGAGGGCTAGCCCTGGGCGAGCCCGCCGGCGGCGAGGCGCTCAGTAGAGCTTGATGATCGGCCGGTTGAGGATGCGGATGGCGGAGAACATCGCGTAGACCATCCCCCACGTCGCGGCCGCGGTGAGGACCCCGAAGAGCGGCCGCCGAGAGCGACCGGAAGGTGCGGTGCATCGAGGCCATCGCGTACACGAGGCAGAAGGCCGGCAGCGCGACGGTAGAGCCGGCACGTTATTCGCCACCCGAACCAATTGAGACCTAAACGAATGCGCGCTGGACAGCTACGATCGCTGTGCAGGGCTCTCGCACCTTCGATCGACCGGTGCGAGCGGAGCTCGAAGCGCCGAGAAGAGGAGGCCACCGTGGCAGAAGAGGGACGCGTGTTCGTCCGGGGCGTGACCGCCGAGGACTACAGCCTGAAGGACTGGCGGGCCAAGCAGCTCGCCGCACCGCGTGTACGCGACGCGAAGGGCGAGGACCACGGCAACGTCGCAGTCTGGCAGGAGGGGCGCTCCCTCATCGGTGGGAACAGCAACGCCGAGCGGGGGATCACCTCCTGGGACCACATCGAGCCCGGCGACGACCCCTTCCTCACCCAGACCCTGCAGAACTACTTCCACGACTTCCCGCCGGAGTCCTCGAACCGCGGCCACGGCCACCAGAACGAGGCCGGCTTCTACGTCCTTGACGGCAAGGGCTACGAGATCCACGACGGTGAGCGCTACGACTGGAAGAAGGGCGACTTCTACATGGTCCATTCGGACTGTGTGCACCGCCACTTCAACCCCTACGACGAGCCGGCCACGGTGATGATCATCAAGGCCAAGCCGATGTGGATGTTCATGGGCCTCATCCAGCAGGGGAAGAGCTACAACCCGATGAAAGAGGACGAGGCCAGCCGATTCGGCGAGCGCGAGGACTGGTCCAAGATCTGGACGTCGGGCGTGAAGGAGCGCATCAAGGTCGTCCCCGGCGACGCAACGCCCTGGGAGCTGACGCCCCTCGGGCGGGTGAAGACCTTCAGTTCGCCACAGCGCACCGACGTCCGGATGTTCTCCGTGGACGCCTTCGAGTGGGAGATTCCCGCAGGCTCGCGCTCGGGGAAGATCTGGAAGATGTCCGACGAGATCCTGCACATCGTCGAGGGCTCCGGCTACTCCCTCCACTGGCAGGTCGAGGCGGACATCGACGAGAAGTACCACGCGCGCATCGCGAAGGAGCCAACCCGTCACGAGTTCAAGAAGGGCGACTCGCTCTACGTCCCGCAGAACACCGTGACCCAGCACTTCGCGAACGACGGTGCGCCGCTGCTCATGTTCTCGGGCCAGAACCGCATCTTCAAGCACCTCGGCTACGACCAGGTGCACGTCTTCGAGGCAGCGCCGGAGTACGAGGGCGCCGAGGTGAAGGAGGGGGCTCGGGCGAGAGCCTGATCCGAACGGCCCCGAAAAACGAACAAGCCCTCGGCTCCTGCCGAGGGCTTGTTCGTTTTCGTTCCCGGGTGCCTACTTGCGGATGAACTCCTCCGGGTCGACCTTGCGGGCCATCAGCAGCCCGGTGACGAAGACCCTCCAGACGAGCTCGATCTCGGTGAAGCCGCTCCCGCGCAGCGCCGCGATGTGCTCCGACATGGTCGGCGCGACGTTGATCTGCGGGTGGGTCGGCAGGTCGGGGGTGTTCGCCGCCTCGCGGTACTGGCGCCGGACCTCTCGCAGGCGCGTCCGCCACGGCCCCGGCTCGCTCATCGAGTCGACGTTCGCCAGCCAGCCGTTCGGCGCGAGGAGGCCCGCGCACTGCTGGTAGAAGCGGGTGAGGTCAGGTACCGCGAGGTGGTGCGTAGCGCGCGACGAGGTGATGAGGTCGAAGCTCGACGCGGGGCCGGTGGCGCCGACCTCGACGAGGTCACCGATCACGTACTCGACGCGGTCGCCGAAGCGCTCGAGGTTCTGGTGCGCCTCGGACTGCATCGTCGAGGAGACATCGAACCAGACGCCCCGCGACTCGGGGAAGGCGTCGAGCACGGCGGCGAGGAAGCCTCCAGGCCCCGACGCGGCGTCGAGGACGAGCTTCACCTCCGGGCGCGCCGCACGCGTGAGATTCGCGGCGAGGTTCCAGGGGAAGACGACGTCCTCCACCCGCAGCGCGTTGTCCACCCACGAGCGGGCCGCGCCCTCGTCCCACCCCGTCGACTGCGAGGGTCCTGCCACTTCCTGGGTCATCCGTCTCCCCCTTCCGGCGCCCGCAGGCGCCGATCCGCCGGCCCGTTACGGCCGCTCTCCCTCCCCAAGCGAGCGGCCCCGACCGGATGGTCGGGGCCGCCTGGTGATGCGTACGTGACGTCCGGTCAGTCGGTCTTGTAGAGCTCCTCGGGCATCTCGGACTTGAGGCCGACCTCGGAGAGCTTGGACTCGTAGAGCTCGCGCACGTAGGGGTCCTCCATCGAGTAGCCGATCGAGCTCCCGCCTTCGGTGATGTTGAGGTTGCCGCTCGTGACGGACTCGCCCTCTTCACCGTCGTCGCGACCCATCGAGCCACGGATGTTGGTCGGGCCGCCCCAGTAATTGATCACCCGGAAGTGCTCGCGGCTCACGTTGAAGTGCTGGTGGAACCAGTTGCCGCCACCGGGTGCAGCGGCGACGAGGCCGCCCTGCACGTAGTCGATGACCCGCACCTCGTCGCCGTGGCCGTCCTTCCAGGGAGTCGGGCCGAGGTCACGGTGCCAGTTGAAGGTGTAGCCGGCGCCGCGCAGGCAGACGAGGACCGCGCCTGCGGCGTGCCAGTGGCCCCGCGAGTAGCGCCCCGGCGGGTACTGGCTGATGAAGCCGCCGTGGTCGTACTCGAAGCCCGGCCAGCCCGGCTGGATCCGGCGGTAGCCGGGGAGGCGCTGGTTGTCGAGGGGCAGCTCGCAGTTGATGATGTCCGGGTAGAACGAGGTGCGGGTCTGGGCCCGCTCGTTCACCGGCACCTTGTAGACCTTCTCGTCGTACTTGTAGAAGTCCGAGTCCTCCCGGTAGTGCGCCCGGAAGATGTAGTCGTTGTTGAAGATGAACTCGGCGTCGCGGTGGATGTTCCAGATCGGTGGCGCGTTCGTCGTCGCGATGATCAGCACCCGCTCGTTGGTCGCGTTCACCAGCTTGTGGCTGACGTTCGGCGGGAAGTACATGAGCGAGCCCGGCTGCCACTCGGTGATCGTCTTCTTGCCGCTGCCGTGCGGCCCCTCGACCCACGTCTCGGTCGTCCCACGACCCTCCATCACCAGGTAGAACTTGTGGTACAGGTGGCGCTCGGGGTTGGTCTGGCCGCCGCCCGGGATCTCCATGACGAACATCCCCTTGATGCCGTCATTGCCGTCCAGGTAGAGGTAGTGGCCCTTCACGCCGGTGCGTGCCCAGTCGCCCATCTCGAGCTCGCGGACGTTGTGCACGCCGATCCCCTTGAAGATCGGGATCCCCTCGGACTCGATGAACTCGAGGTACGGCGACTTCACCTTCTCCCAGGTGCGGAGTCCCGCCCGGTTGCTCTCCTCGGTGGGCTCCTCGAAGAGCTCGGTGTCCAGTTCGGCCAT
>DATLTN010000030.1 GCA_035533595.1 Acidimicrobiales bacterium | reverse complement strand
TGCGCGAGCGCGTCGCCGAGATCACCAAGGGCAAGGGCGTCGACGTCGCCGTCGACACCACGGCGCGCGCCGGTGACGAGCCGACGATGATCGCCATCGACTGCCTGCGGATGCGCGGCGGCACGATGGTCGTGCAGGGTGACCGCAGCTTCGAGAACTTCCCGATGAACAAGCTCTCGGACCACTACATCACCTTGAAGCAGGCCCGCGGCCACAGCTTCGCCTCGGTCGAGCGGGGGCTGCAGATCATGGCGTCGCGGCGCTACGACCTCGACCTGATGCACACCCATGACTTCCCCCTCGCCCAGTCCGCCGAGGCGGTGCGGGCGACCGGGGGCGAGCTGCAGGACGGAAAGCGCGCCCTGCACGTCGCCATCCTCCCCTGGGAGTAGCGGCCGGAGCCCCTGATCAGCGGCCGACGAGCCGCCGGTTCCCCGAGAGTTCCGCGTAGAGGGCCGCCGTCTCGGGGTGCACGGCCGCGAGCGGGTCGCCGTCGATCTCGAGGACGAGGGCGAGCTGGCGGAGGACACCGTCGATCGCGACGCGGTTGCCAGCGCGGTCGGCGGCGCGCATCAACAGGCGGTGCAGGCGCTCGTCGAAGGGCGCCGCCCGTAGCGCCTGACGGGCCGCCCAGAGGGCCTCGTCGGCCTCCCCGAGATCGAGCGCGTGCCCGCCGAGACGGAGCGCGACCGCCGCGATCTGCTCCTCCATCTCCGAGACGAAGCCCTCGAGGAGCGTCCACTGACCCTCCTGGAGGTCCTCGAAGGGGCGCCCCCGGACGAGCTCGAGGGCGGCGTGCCACGAGGTGGCGCCGGCTTGCGGGGCGGCGAGGCGCGAGAACTCCGCCCAGTCGGTGGTCACGTCGCGCAGGCGGTGGCGCTCCCCGTCGCGGCCGAGCCGAGGGAGGCCGTCCGGGCCGCAGCCGAGGAGGCGGCGCGCCTCGGAGAGGCGGTTGGCCACGGTCTGCTGGGGCACCCGTCGTTCGGGCCACAGCGCCGCGGTCCACAGGCGGCTCTGTGAGCCGGCGGGGTGCACGGCGAGGTAGGTGATGAGCTCGGTGAGCTTCGGGTGGCGGCGGAGCTCGCCGTCGAGGCCCTCGATGACGACGCTCCCGAGCACCGCGACCCGGACCTGAGGGCCACACCGGGCCGCCGCGGCGGGCGGTGGCGCGTCCTCGAGCGGCTCCTCCTCGGCGGCCCGTGCCGGGAGGAAGAGCCCGACGCCCCCGTCGGGCTCGGCGACGAGGAGGGCGC
This sequence comes from Acidimicrobiales bacterium, assembly GCA_035533595.1. Lineage (NCBI taxonomy): Bacteria > Bacillati > Actinomycetota > Acidimicrobiia > Acidimicrobiales > Acidimicrobiales bacterium. The sequence continues at coordinate 22,486 of DATLTN010000030.1, read as the reverse complement.
CCGTCCTCGGGTGCGGCGCGTTGGTGAGGACGACGACGTCGGAGCGGCTCCCGATCAGCCGGAGCGCCATCTCGAGCTCCTCGGGAGCGACGGCGAGCGCGACGACGAGGAGGGGCGGTCGCTGGCGGGGGAGCGCGGCGAGGGCGGCGAGGGTGAGCACCGGGAGCTCGCCCGCCGCCGAGGCCAGTCGCGCCGTGCTGCAGCCCTCGCCGGCGGACCCCGCCGCGGCGGCGAGACGCGCCGCGAGCTCCGCGACGGCGCCAGCGCTTCCGACGAGGCGCGTCACGCGCGCCGCGGTGAGGTCGACGAAGAGCTCCCCGAGCAGGCAGAGGAGGTGGCCCTCGGGGCGCTCCGCGGGGGGAGGGGCGTCGCCGAGAGAACCCTCGGGGAGACGGAGGAGGCGGGCGGCGACCGGGCGCGGCCGCCCCTCCTCGAGGAGGAAGGCGCACGGCGTCCGGCGCCCTCCGGCGCCGAGGGCCGCAATCAGCTGTTGCACGAGCGCGTGCCCGGCGGCGACGCCCTCCTCGCCAAGGCCATCCATCCGGTCACCTCCGCTCCGCGGCCCGACGCCGCGAGCACCACCTTCACCGCGCCGGTTACCGCTGTTTCTACCGGATCGGCCGCTCCTTCGCCTGCGGGAGCGCGCCCTCCGGACGGCGTCGCCGGTCGCCGCCCCGGCGCCGCGGGCCTCGGAGAGGCGGGAGGGGGAGGGCCCCGGCGCTGATAACATGCAGAACGCATTTTGCAGTCGAGCATCGCGTTGGAACGTGGGCTTTGGCCCACGTTCTCGACTTTTCGGGGCTCGACGAGCGAAGGTCGGCCGAGGGGTCGACAATGGGCTTACGAGGATCAAGAGAGCGAGGTGGCGGCGGTGACCGACGAGATCGAGCAGGCGGTCGCGCCCCTCTGCGCGGCCGTCGGACTCGAGCTGGTCGACGTCGAGCTGCGCCACAAGACACTGCTCGTGACGGTCGAGGACGCGGCCGGCCGCGAGCTCGACCTCGAGCGGGTCGCCGAGGTGGCGCGGGCGATCTCGACCCTCCTCGACGAGCGGGAGGAGCTGGCGCCACGTGCGCCCTTCGAGCTCGAGGTCTCGAGCCCGGGCGTGGAGCGACGGCTGCGCCGCCCCGAGCACTTCCGTCGGGCGACCGGCTCCACCGTCGCCGTCCGCACCGCGCCGGGGACCGAGGGCGACCGCCGCTTCGAGGCGGTCCTCGAACAGGCCGAGGAGGACGCGGCGCGCTTTCGGCTGCCGGACGGCGCCGAGCGCCGCCTCGCCTACGGCGAGATCGAGCGGGCGCACACCGTCTTTGACTGGCGGGCCGCGCTCGCCGCGGCCTCCAAGGCCGATCAGCAGATCGACGAGATCGACGAAGCGCCGGAGGCCGGGCACGACCCCGCCGTTGGCGCCTCTGCAGGACACACACAGAGCGGCCGGACGAGCCGGCCTACGAGGGAGAGGGAGAGCCGGTGAGCACGACGAACTTCGAATTCCTGGACGCGCTCCAGCAGATCGCGCGCGACAAGGGGATCTCCGTCGACACCCTGCTCGACGCGCTCGCCAACGCCCTCGTGGCGGCGTACAAGCGGCTCCCGTCCTCCGCCGAGGAGGCCTTCGTCACGATCGACTCCGACTCCGGGGAGATCCGGGTCTACGGACAGGAGCTCGACGAGGACGGCAACGTCGTGCGCGAGTGGGACGACACCCCCGACGACTTCGGGCGCATCGCCGCGCAGGCCGCGAAGCAGGTCATCCTGCAGCGCATCCGCGAGGCCGAGCGCGACCTCAAGTACGAGGAGTACGCGGGCCGCGAGGGGGACATCGTCACCGGCATCATCCAGCAGTCGGACAATCGGTACACCCTGCTCGACCTCGGCAAGGTCGAAGCCCTCCTCCCCCAGGCGGAGCAGGTCCCCTACGAGCGCTACGAGCACGGGGCGCGCCTCAAGGCCTACATCGTCGAGGTACGCAAGACGACCAAGGGCCCCCAGATCGTCGTCTCCCGCAGCCACCCCGGCCTCATCAAGCGCCTCTTCGAGCTCGAGGTCCCGGAGATCTCGAACGGGGTGGTCGAGCTGAAGGCGTGCGCGCGCGAGCCCGGCCACCGCACCAAGATCGCGGTCTGGTCCAACGACCAGAACGTCGACCCCGTCGGCGCCTGCGTCGGCGCACGTGGCGCGCGGGTGCGCATGGTCACCAACGAGCTGCGGGGGGAGAAGGTCGACATCGTCCCTTACTCCGACGACCCGGGTGAGTTCGTCGCGCGCGCGTTGCAGCCGGCGCGGGTGAAGGAGGTCCGCCTCGACGAGGAGACCGGTACGGCGACCGTGGTCGTCCACGACTACCAGCTCTCGCTTGCGATCGGCAAGGAGGGGCAGAACGCCCGACTTGCGGCGCGCCTCACCGGTTGGCGGATCGACATCAAGAGCGAGACCCAGCTCTCCGACGAGGAGGCCGGCTACGGCGCCGAGGGCTGGGCCGAGGGCGAGTGGATCGAGCGCGACGGCGAGATGGTCTTCCAGCCGGCCGGCGGCGGCGAGGCCGTCTCGATGGCCGAGTGGGCACAGGGGAGCGGCGCCGACGTGGCCGTCGACGGCGCCGTCGAGGCGGAGACCCCCGAGACCGCCGCGGTCGAGGTCTCCGAGACCGCCGCGGAGGTCGCGGGCGAGGACACCCCCGAGGCCGAGGCGGGCGTCGACCCGCTCGAGGACGAGGCCCCCGAGGCCGGCGGCGGGGAGACGGAGACCCCGTCGTAGCCAGGGCGGCACCGGAGCGCACCTGCGTGGGCTGTCGCCGGCGCGCGCCGGCGGCGGAGCTCGTGCGCGTCGTCCGCAGCGCCGACGGGTCCCTCGCCCTCGGCGAGGGGCGCCCGGGTCGCGGCGCCTGGCTCTGCGCCTCTTCGCCGGGCTGCCTCGAGCTGGCCCGGCGGCGCAGGGCCTTCGAGCGGGCGCTCGGGGGGCCGGTCACCGAGGCCTCCCTCGCTACCTTGGAGGGAGCACTGCTCACGTCCGAGACCGGCTCCGCCGGGGTTGTGCGAGGATAGAGAGCTGTCCGAGAACGAGGACGCGTCCGACACACGCGTCGTGAAGGGATATTGAGGTCCTTGCCGAAGAACATCCGCGTCTACGAGCTCGCAAGAGAGCTCGGCCTCACGAACAAGGAGGCCCTCGACCTGTGCATCGCGCTCGGGATCGGGGTGAAGAGCCACTCCTCCTCGATCGAGGACGCACAGGCGGACCGGGTGCGGCGCAAGGCTGAGCGGGAGGGCCTCGTTCGGGAGACCTCCCCCGCGGAGCCCGAGCCCGCGCCGCGCGCCCGCGCCGCCTCCAAGACCACGAAGGCCCCCGCGCCCGCGGCGCCCGCTCCCGCACCTGAGGCCGAGCCCGCCGCTCGCGTCGAGCCCTCCGCGACCGAGAGCGTCTTCGAGCCGCCGGCGATGCCCGAGCCCCCGGCCGCCGAGCACCGCGTCGTCCGCAGCCGCAACGCGAGCGAGCTCGACCCGGCGCGCCTCCTCCCGCCGCGGCCGCCCGCCGCCCGGCCCGTCGCGCCGGTGGCGGCGCCGCGCCCGGCGAGCGAGCCGATGCCGCCCGCCCGGCCCGCCGCCCCCCGCCCGCAGGCGACCCCCTCCTCGGCACCGGCCGCGCAGGCCCCCGCCGCCGCGCCGCCCGCCGCTGCCCCCGCCGCCCCGGCTCCTCCGGCTCCCGCCCCGACGGGGGAGGCTCCTGCCGCCGCGCCCGCCGCGGCCGCCGCAGCGGCGCCCGAGGCTCCCTCGGACGGCGCACCGCAGCCACCGGTCAGTCTGAGCGGCAAGCCGATCCCGCCGCCGCCCCGCTCGGTGACCGGCCGCCCGATCCCGCCGCCCCCCGGAATGGGGGGCCGCGGCCCGATGGCGCAGCGCCGCCCCGCCGGCCCCCCCGGCGCCGGCGCCGCCCGCCCCGCCGGCTTCGCCCCGCGCCCCGGTGGTGCCCCGCGCACCGGGCCCCCGAGCCCCGGTGGCTTCCGCCCCGGTGGCTTCGGCGGCGGCGCGGGCCGCCCCGGCGGTGCCGGAATGCCGCCCCGTCCGGGTGCCCCCGGTGCCGGTGGCCCCCCTCCGGGGCTGCGCGGCGGCCCGGGTGGGCGCGGCCGCCCACCGCAGCGGCGCGGCGGTCGCCGTCGTCGCAACGTCGAGGAGCTCGAGCCGCTGCAGGCTTCGGTCTACGCGCCCTCCAACGCCCCGGTCCCAGAAGGCGAGGTGATCGTCGAGCGCGGCAGCACCCCGCAGGAGCTCGGCCCGAAGCTCAACCGTTCGGCGGGTGACGTCATCCGCTTCCTCTTCCTCCAGGGCGAGGTCGTCACCGCGACGCAGTCGCTGAGCGACGACATGATCGAGCTCTTCGCCGCCGAGATCGGCGCGCGCGTCCACCTCGTCGACCCCGGCGAGCAGCAGGAGGCAGCCCTGCAGGCCCGCTACTTCCAGGACGAGGAGGCCGAGGCGGACCCCGGTACCCTCCGCCCCCGCCCGCCGATCGTCACGGTGATGGGCCACGTCGACCACGGCAAGACGCTGCTGCTCGACCGCATCCGGCAGACCAACGTCGTCGCCGGCGAGGCCGGCGGTATCACCCAGCACATCGGCGCCTACCAGGTCGAGCACAACGGCCAGCGGGTGACCTTCATCGACACCCCCGGCCACGAGGCCTTCACGGCGATGCGTGCCCGCGGCGCCCAGGTGACCGACATCGTCGTGCTCGTGGTCGCCGCCGACGACGGCGTGATGCCCCAGACGGTCGAGGCGATCAACCACGCGAAGGCCGCCGAGGTGCCGATCGTCGTCGCCCTGAACAAGATCGACCGCGAGGACGCGGACCCCAACCGGGTGATGCAGCAGCTCTCCGAGCAGGGGCTCGTGCCGGAGAGCTGGGGCGGCGACACGATCACCGTCGAGGTCTCCGCGCTCGCCAACCTCGGCATCGACGAGCTCCTCGACCACCTGCTCGTCCTCGCCGAGGTGCTCGAGCTGCGCGCCAGCCCGGAGGGGCCGGCGCGGGGCACCGTGCTCGAGGCGAACCTCGACATTGGCCGCGGCCCGGTGGCCGACATCGTCATCCGCTCCGGCACGCTGCGTGTCGGCGACCCGATCGTCGCCGGTCCCGCCTGGGGCCGCGTGAAGGCGATGCTCGACGACCAGGGCGACCAGGTGAAAGAGGCCCTGCCGTCGATGCCGGTGCAGGTCCTCGGCCTCTCTGAGCCCGCCTCCGCCGGCGACGAGCTACGGGTGACCTCGGACTTCTCGGTCGCACGCACCGTCGGCGAGGCCCGCGAGCAGCGGCTGCGCTTCGCCGGTTACGGCCAGGTGCCGACGGCCCAGAGCTCGGGCGCCCGCCTCGAGGACATCTTCCAGCAGATCCAGCGGGGCGAGACCGCCACGCTGACGCTGATCCTGAAGGCCGACGTCCAGGGATCGCTCGAGGCGGTGACCGAGAGCCTGCGCAAGCTCGAGCGCGACGAGGTGAAGGTCGCCTTCGTCCACCGGGCGGTCGGCGGCATCACCGAGTACGACGTGCAGCTCGCGCTGGCCTCCAACGCGACGATCATCGGCTTCAACGTCCGCCCGGACCGGCGCGCCCGCGAGCTCGCCGCCCGCCACAACGTCGAGGTCCGCACCTACGAGATCATCTACCGCCTGGTGGAGGACATCGAGGCGGCGATGGTCGGGATGCTCGCCCCGGTCTTCGAGGAGGTCGTCACCGGCGAGGCCGAGGTGCTGGAGATCTTCCGCGTGCCGCGCGCCGGGGCGATCGCCGGCTGCATCGTGCGCTCGGGCGTGATCACCCGCGGCTCCAAGGTGCGCTTCCTCCGCGACGGCGTCGTGATCTGGAAGGGCGCGATCTCCTCGCTCCGGCGCTTCAAGGACGACGTGCGCGAGGTCCAGACGGGCTTCGAGTGCGGCGTCGGCCTCACCGACTTCCAGGACCTGCACCAGGGCGACGTCATCGAGACCTTCGACGAGCGCGAGGTCGCGAGAACCTGATCCGCGGCCCGAGGGCCGGATCCGAGGAGTCGTCATGGAACGCAGCCGCCGCCGGCCGGCGCACCCTTACCCGCGCATGGCCCGCGTCAACGCCCTCTTCCACGAGGTGCTCGCCGAGGAGCTGACGCGCCTCGGCGACGGCGACGAGCGCGTCCGGCTGCTCACGATCACCGAGGTCCTCTGCGACCCGGACCTCCGTCACGCGCGGGTGCTCTTCGCCTCGCTGCCCGACGAGGCGGCGGAGGCCCTCGGCGAGATGCGCCGCCAGCTGCAGGGCGCGCTCTCGCGCAACGTCCACATGAAGCGCATCCCCCTCCTCGCCTTCGCCGCCGACCCGGCGGTGGAGGCGGGAAACCGCGTCGAGGAGGCGCTCCGGCGGGCCCACCGGCAGGAGGGGGCCGGCGACGGCTGAGCCACACGACGGGGAGCCGAACGGGCTGCTCGTCATCGACAAGCCGGTCGGCCCCACCTCCCACGACGTCGTGGCGCGGGTCCGACGCGCGCTCTTGGCCCGCCGCTGCGGCCACGGCGGGACCCTCGACCCCCCGGCGTCGGGGGTGCTGCTCGTCGCGGTCGGCCGTGCCACGCGGCTGTTGCGCTACGTCCTCGACCTCGAGAAGCACTACCGCGCGGAGGTCGTCTTCGGCCGCTCGACGAGCACCCTCGACGACACCGGTGAGCTCGTCGCCGAGGTGGCGATGGACGGCCTCACCGCCGAGGCGGTACAGGCCGCGGCGACCGCCTTCGTCGGCACGATCGCGCAGGTGCCGCCGATGGTCTCGGCGGTGAAGATCGGGGGGCGGCGCCTCTACCAGCTCGCCCGCGAGGGGGTGGAGGTGGAGCGGCCGCCCCGCGAGGTGCGCATCGAGCGCCTCGCGCTCGCGCCGACGGCCGACCCCCTCGTGTACGCCCTCGACCTCGAGTGCTCGTCGGGGACCTACGTGCGGAGCCTCGCCGCCGACCTCGGCGAGGCGCTCGGCGGCGTCGCGCACCTGCGCGGGCTGCGGCGCATCGCGATCGGCCCCTTCGAGGCCGCCGCCGCCGTCCCCCTCGCGGAGGTCGGCCCCGGCGACCTCCGGCCGGCGCTCGAGATCGTCGCCCACCTGCGCCCCCTGCAGCTCACCGATGAGCTGCTCGCGGCCGTCGCCGTCGGCAAGGCCCTCGACCGCCGCGCCGTCGGCGCGGTCGGTGACGGCCCCTTCGCCCTGACCGACGGCGCGGGGGCGCTCGTCGCCGTCTACGAGTCCCAGGGGCCCGAGCGGCTGAAGCCCTCCGTCGTCCTCGTCGCCCCGCAGGCGGCGGGCAATTAGGGTCGGTCGGGCCATGGCGGATGCGAGCGGCTGCGTCGTCACGGTCGGCACCTACGACGGTGTCCACCTCGGCCACCGCCGCCTGCTCGCCGAGGCGATGGAGGAGGGGCGCCGCCGCTCGCTGCCGACCGTCGTCGTCACCTTCGACCGCCATCCAACCGAGGTCCTCCGCCCCGACCGCGCGCCCCGCCTGCTCACTGGCCTTGACCACAAGCTCGAGCTGCTCGCGGCGACGGGCGTCGACGAGGTCGAGGTGCTCCACTTCGACCTCGAGCGGGCGCACGAGTCGGCCGAGGACTTCGTGCTCGGCGACCTTGTCGGCCGCCTCGGCGCCCGTGCGGTGCTCGTCGGCACGAACTTCCGCTTCGGCCACCGCCAGCGGGGCGACGTCGCCCTCCTAGAGGAGCTGGCCTCCCGGCACGACTTCGCAGCGCGCGGCATCGAGCTCTACATCGACGACGAGACCCGCACCGTCGTCTCCTCCTCGGTCATTCGCGCCCACCTCGCGGCCGGCGCCGTCGGCGAGGCCGCCCGCCTCCTCGGCCGCCCCCACGAGGTCCGGGGCCACCTCGCCGCAGGCCGCCTCGCGCTCGACGGCCCCCTCGCCCTCCCCGGCTCGGGGCGCTTCCCGGTCCTCGTCGGCCCCCCCGGTGGTGACGCCGAGCCGGCGCTCGCCACCGTCACTGCGCCGGAGGAGCTCTTCCTGCTCTCGCCAGCGGGGGGTCCCCTCGCGCTCAGCGGCCGGCTCGCGGTGCGCTTCACGGGGCGGCGCGAGGACGAGCCCGCCACCGGGGCGGCGCACGCCGCCGCCGGGGCGAGCTGACGAGCTTCGGGCCGCGGGGCCCCAGGTAGTCTGTGGGGCATGGCCGGCTACACGATCCGACTCTTCCCCGACCCGGTGCTGCGCCAGCGCTCCCATGAGGTCGAGGAGATCGACGGCCCACTCCGCAAGCTCGCCGAGGACATGATCGAGACGATGTACGAGGCGCCCGGCCTCGGCCTCGCCGCCCCCCAGGTCGGCGTGCAGCGGCGGATGTTCGTCTACGACGTCGGCGACGGTCCGCAGGCGGTCGTCAACCCGGCGATCGTCGAGTTCTCGGGGGAGTGGAACTACTCCGAGGGCTGCCTCTCGATCCCCGGCCTCTACTTCGACCTCACCCGCCCGAAGGAGGTCCTCCTGCGGGGCGTCGACCTCGACGGCGAGGAGCTCGAGATCGAGGCGGACGAGCTCCTGGCGCGCTGCTTCCAGCACGAGATGGACCACCTCGACGGCATCCTGGTGCTCGAGCGCCTGGAGCCCGAGCAGCGCAAGGAGGCGATGCGCGAGCTGCGCCGACGCGCCCTCGCCGCCGACCCCGCGACCGCCGCGCTCGCCGCCCCGCCCAGCTGACCCGCCTCGCCTTCCTCGGCTCGCCACCCGTGGCGGCGGCGACCCTCGACGCGCTCCTCGTCGCCGGCCACGAGGTCGCGCTCGTCGTCACCGGCGCCGACCGTCGCCGCGGGCGGGGCGGCGCGACCTCCCCGACGGCGGTGAAGGCGCTCGCCCTCGAGCGGGGCCTCCCCGTCTCGACCCGCGTCGCCGACGTCGTCGATGCCGGCGTCGAGCTCGGGGTGGTCGTCGCCTTCGGTCGCATCGTCCGCCCCGAGGTGCTCGCCGAGGTGCCGATGGTCAACCTGCATTTCTCGCTCCTCCCGCGCTGGCGGGGGGCGGCGCCGGTCGAGCGGGCGATCCTCGCCGGCGACGCCGAGAGCGGCGTCTGCCTGATGGCCCTCGAGGAGGGCCTCGACACCGGCCCCGTCTACGCCAGCCGGCGCGTCGCGATCGACGAGGAGGAGCACGCGGAGGAGCTGCGCGCCCGTCTCGGCGTCCTCGGGACCGGGCTGCTGCTCGGCGCGCTCGCCGACGGCTTCCCCGTCGCGGCCGCCCAGCAGGGCGAGCCGACCTACGCCGACAAGCTCAGCGCCGCCGAGCTCGCCCTCGACTTCACCGCACCGGCGCTCCACCTCTCCCGTCAGGTGCGCGTCGGGCCGGCGCACACGACCTTCCGCGGGCGGCGCCTCCTCGTCCACGCGGCGCGCGCCGTGCCCGCGCCCCCCGAGGCGCTCGCCCCGGGGGAGCTGCGCGGCGACCTCGTCGGCACGGGGGAGGGTGCGCTCCGCCTCCTCACCGTGCAGGCCGAGGGGAGGCGCCCGGGCCCCTTCGGCGACTGGGCGCGCGGCGCCCGTCCCGAGGGTGAGCGCCTCGGAGCACCCGGCCCGGCCGCCGCCGCGCCGTAGTCTCGGGCCATGGCCGGCGAGGAGATCACGGTCGCCCCCTCGATCCTCTCCGCGGACTTCGGCGCGCTCGCCGAGGCGGCGGCGGGGGTGGCGAGGGTCACCGACTGGCTGCACGTCGACGTGATGGACGGTCACTTCGTCCCGAACCTCACCATCGGACCGCCGGTGGTCGCCTCGCTCCGCCGCCACTCCACGGCCTTCTTCGACTGCCACCTGATGATGACCAACCCCGGGGACTACCTCGAAGCCTTCTCCAAGGCGGGCGCCGACCTCGCCACCGTGCACGTCGAGATCGGCGGCACCGCCGAGCTCATCGCCGAGATGCGCGGCCTCGGCCTGCACGTCGGCCTGGCCCTCAATCCCGACACCCCCTTCGAGGCCGCCGCCCCCTACCTCGCGGAGCTCGACCTGCTGCTCGTGATGACGGTCTTCCCCGGCTTCGGCGGGCAGTCCTTCATGGAGGAGGTCGTTCCGAAGGTCGCCCGCGCGCGACGCGCCCTCGACGAGGCGCGCTCGCCGGCGCGCCTCGAGGTCGACGGCGGGATCGACCGCGTGACCGCGGCCCGAACCGCGGTCGCCGGCGCGCGCGTCCTCGTCGCGGGGAGTGCGGTCTTCGGGAGCGACGACCCCGCGGCCGAGGTGGTCGCGATCCGCAGAGCGGCCGAGGCGGCGCTCGCCGGCGCACCGCCGGCCGCGCCCTGAGGGGGCGCAAAGCCCGGGCGGCCGAACTGGCGAGGCCCCCCTTTGTCGTGCACGCTTAGGAGATGCTGCGCATCGTCCTCCCGAAAGGCTCCCTCGAGAACGCGACCATGGAGCTCTTCCAGGCCGCCGACCTCACGGTCCGCCGCTCCTCGGAGGTGGACTACCGGGCGACGATCGCCGACCCGCGCGTCGACGAGGTGCGGATCCTGCGCCCCCAGGAGATCCCGACCTACGTCGCCGACGGCCTCTTCGACCTCGGGATCACCGGGCGGGACTGGATCGAGGAGACCGGCGCCGACGTCGTCTCGCTCGGCCAACTGCGCTACTCCAAGGCCACCGCGAACCCGATCAAGGTCGTGCTCGCGGTCGCCGGCGACTCGCCGGTCCACTCGGTGAAGGACCTCTCCGACGGGGTGCGGATCTCGACGGAGTACCCCCGCCTCACCGAGCGCTACCTGCTGGCCAACGGTGTGAAGGCCGACATCCGCCTCTCCTACGGCGCGACCGAGGCGAAGGTCCCCGAGATCGCCGACGCCGTCGTCGAGATCACCGAGACCGGGAGGGCGCTGCGCGCCGCGGGACTGCGCATCGTGGAGACGATTCTCGAGTCCTACACCGAGCTCGTCGCCAACCCCGCGTCGGCCGCCGACCCGAGCAAGCGCCACGCGATGGAGCAGCTGCACACCCTCCTGCAGGGGGTGATGGAGGCGCGCGGCCAGGTGCTCCTGAAGCTCAACGTCTCCGAGGAGCACCTCGAGGCCGTGACGGGGGTGCTCCCGGCGATGAAGTCGCCGACGGTCTCCAAGCTCCTCGGCGACGGCGGCTACGCCCTCGAGACCGTCGTCCAGAAGGCGGAGGTGAACACGCTCATCCCCGAGCTCTCCGACCGGGGGGCGACGGACATCATCGAGCTGCCGATCTCGAAGATCGTGCGCTGAGGTGGATGCCGCCCCGCCGGTGACCCTCGGCCTGCGGGCGGGGCGCGTCGCTGCCTTCGACGTCGAGCAGGGGACGGGGACCCTCGCCGCCGACGGCGGGGAGCGCTACTTCTTCCACTGCGTGGCGATCGCCGACGGCAGCCGCGACATCGCCATCGGCACGCCCGTGACCTTCGCCCTCGCCCCCGGCCACCTCGGCCGCTTCGAGGGGGCGGCCGTCACGCCGCGGGGCGCCGCCGGTTAGTTGGTCAGCCCTCGGGCGGCGGCGCGCCGTCCCCCGCACCCGCCCCGTCGCCGCCGGCCGCGCCGTTGCCCGCGGCGCCGTGCAGCTGCACGTAGGCGAGGCGGAGCTGGGCGAGGCCATCGACGAAGCTCTGGCTCTGCTCGCCGAGGCGCGCGCCGAGCGCGTCGACCACGCCGCCGAGGGCGTCGATCGCGAGGCGGGCCTTGTCGAGGTTGGGCGGCTGCTGGCCGAGGTGCAGGGCGGCGAGCTGGAACAAGCCGTAGCAGTGGTTGGCGATGACCTCTTCGACGGGGGCCTCGAGGAGCTGGCGCTCGAGCTCGGCGAACTCGGCGCGCAGCGCCTCCTCGTCGCCCGGCTCGCCGGGCGGCTCGGCCTCGGCGCGGGGGCTCTCGGCCGGGGCGGCGGGGGGCGGGGCGTCGTCGCGCTCGACGCGGTGCTCCCCCTCAGGTGTCCAGAGGCTGCTCACGCTGTTATCCTATGGAAAACGAATACGGGAAGCGGAGCCTGCAGGTGACTCCCACCCAGTCACCGCCTCGTCGTGTGCACTCGGGTCAGCGCTGCGATCGGTTCCGCGTCCCCTCAAAGGAGTGATGTCCGATCGCCACAGCCCCCACCACCACCGAGCCACGGATGAACGACCGGATCCGTGCTCGGGAGGTCCGCCTCGTCGACCCTGACGGTGCCCAGCTCGGGATCAAGACGCTGCCCGAAGCCCTCGAGATCGCGCGTGAGATGGATCTCGACCTCGTCGAAGTCGCCCCTCTCGCGAACCCACCCGTCTGCCGGATCATGGACTACGGGAAGTTCAAGTTCGACGAGGCGCAGCGCCAGAAGGAGTCTCGGCGCAAAGGGACCGGCGGCGGGATCAAGGAGATGAAGTACCGGCCGAAGATCGGCAACGGTGACTTCGACACCAAGACCCGTCAGGTGGCGAAGTTCCTCTCCGAGGGGCACAAGGTGAAGATCACGATCATGTTCCGTGGTCGCGAGGTCTTCCACCCCGAGCTCGGCAAGAAGATCCTCGACCGGATCGCCGAGCAGATGGACGAGAGCGCGAAGGTGGAGTCCGAGGCCCGTCTCGACGGGCGGAACATGGTGATGGTGCTCGCGCCGGACAAGCGGGCACGGCAGTCGCAGGCGGCGCGCAGCGCCCAGACGCAGGACCAGGAACCCGAGCAGGAAGGCAGCTCGCCGGAAGTCGCCTGAGGCGAACGACCGAGGGCACAAGGAGAGCGTGCAATGCCGAAGATGAAGACCGACCGCGGAGCGGCCAAGCGCTTCAAAGTGACCGCCACCGGCAAGATCATGCGCGGCAAGGCATTCCACTCGCACCTGCTCGAGAAGAAGTCCTCGAGCCGCAAGCGCCGGCTGACGACCGACGTCGAGGTCGCGAAGAGCGACCGCCGCCAGGTGCGGCGGCTGCTCGGGATCTGACATCCGGGCGGCACGTCCGCCCGAGGGAATGCCCCGGCAGTCCGGGGAGAATGCGGCCGAGGGCCGCGATCGATCGAGGGAGAAGGAGCAGAGATGGCTCGGGTGAAGCGCGCCGTCCACGGGAAGAAGCACCGCAGGGTCGTCCTCTCGCGGGCCAAGGGCTACTACGGCAACAAGTCGCGGAGCTTCCGCTCCGCGAACGAGCAGGTGATGCACTCCCTGCAGTACGCGTACCGGGACCGCCGGGCGCGCAAGGGGGACTTCCGCCAGCTCTGGATCCAGCGGATCAACGCCGCCGCCCGCCTCGAGGGGATGAGCTACTCCCGCCTCATCGCCGGCCTGAAGGCGGCCGAAGTGACCGTCGACCGCAAGATCCTCGCCGACCTCGCGGTGCGCGACCAGGCCGCCTTCGCGCAGATCGTCGCCGTCGCCCGCCAGCACCTCGAGGCGCAGGAGACCGAGACCGAGGCCGCCTCCTGAGCGAGGCGGCCCTCGGCTTCCGCCACCAACGCGTCCAACGCCTCCGCCGCCTCGCACAGCGGGCGGGCGCGCGCCGCACCGAGCGCGCCTTCGTCGCCGAGGGCGCGAAGCTCCTCGAGTCCGCCCTCGACGCCGGCGCGCCGGTCGAGGCGGTCTTCCACGCCCCCTACGCCGAGCTCGGCGAGGCGGCGCACGCGCTCCTCGACCGCGCCGCGGCCGCCGGGGTCCGCCGCCACCTGCTCGCCCCGGGCGTGATCGAGCGGGTCGCCGACACCGTCACCCCGCAGCCCCTCCTGAGCGTGGTCGGGATGGTCGACGTCGCCCTCGCGGAGGTCGTCGGCCTCCCGCTCACCCTCGTCCTCGTCGACGTGCGCGACCCCGGCAACGTGGGCGCGATCCTGCGCAGCGCCGACGCCGCGGGGGTGAGCGCCGTCATCGGCGCGGCGGGGAGCGGCGACTGCTACAACCCGAAGGCCGTGCGGGCCTCCGCGGGATCGATCTTCCACCTGCCGATCGTCTGGGGGACCCCCGCCGGGGAGCTGCTCGACGCGCTGCAGGCGGCGGGGGTCTCCTGCGTCGCGACCGCCGCGACGGGGGGCACCGATTACGCGGCGGCGACGCTCGAGGGTCCGCTCGCGCTCCTCCTCGGCAACGAGGCGAACGGCCTCGATCCACAGCTCGCGGCACGCTGCGACCAGGCGGTGACGGTGCCGATCGCCGGCGGCGCGGAGTCGCTCAACGTCGCGATGGCGGCGACCGTGCTCTGCTTCGAGCTCGCCCGCCGCCGCCGTGGGGGCGACGCCCCAGGCTTTAGCATGTCGCCGTGACCGAGGCCCCCGCCGAGCGGTTCCCCGCAGACGACGAGCTCGAGGCCTTCGTCGCGCGCGCCGCCGCGGCGCTCGCCGCGGCCCCCGACAGCGAAGCGCTCGAGGCGGCCGCGGCGGACCTCGTCGGCCGCCGCTCGCCGCTCGTCGGCTGGCGGCGCCTGCTCGGCACTCTCCCGCCCGCCGAGCGCCCCGCGGCGGGGGAGGCGTTGAACGAGGCCCGCCGCCGCCTGGAGCCCCTCCTCGCCGAGCGCGAGCGCGAGCTCGCGGCGAGCGAGCGCGCCGCCCGCCTCGCCGCCGAGCGGCTCGACCTCTCCGAGGTCCTGCCCCTCCCCGGCCCGGGCCACCTGCACCTTGTCACCCAGGTGCGCGAGCAGCTCGAGGAGGTCTTCCTCGGGATGGGCTACGAGATCGCCGAGGGACCGGAGATCGAGACCGACTGGTACAACTTCACGGCCCTCAACCTCCCCCCGGGCCACCCGGCGCGCTCCAGCCAGGACAGCTTCTACCTCGACCTCGGTGACGGCGGGAGCCACCTGCTGCGCACGCAGACCTCGCCGGTGCAGATCCGCCTGCTCGAGCGCGGCGAGCTCCCGATCTACGCCGTCGCACCGGGCCGCGTCTACCGCCGCGACACCCCCGACGCCCGCCACCTGCCGGTCTTCCACCAGATCGAGGGGCTCGTCGTCGACGAGGGGGTGACCTTCGGCGACCTCGCCGGGACGATCGACACCTTCGTGAAGGCGATCTTCGGGACCGAGTTCGCGACCCGCCTCCGCCCCGGCTACTTCCCCTTCACCGAGCCCTCGGCCGAGTTCGAGATCACCTGCACGATCTGTCGCGGCGAGGGCTGCCGCACCTGCTCGGGCTCGGGGTGGATCGAGCTCGGGGGCTGCGGGATGGTGCACCCGGCGGTCTTCGAGGCCACCGGCGTCGACCCGGAGCGCTACACCGGCTTCGCCTTCGGCTTCGGCATCGATCGCCTCGCCCTGATGGCGCACGAGGTCGAGGACCTCCGCAGCTTCATCGAGAACGACATCCGCTTCCTCACCCAGTTCTGACCGGCGCCCGACCCGGCGAGAAGGAGAGCCCCGTTGCGCGCACCGCTGTCCTGGCTGAAGGACTTCACCCCGATCGACTGCGACCCGGCCGATGCGGCCGCGGTGCAGCAGCTGCGCGGCGTGCTCGACTCGCTCGGCCTCGTCGTCGAGGCCACCGAGCGCGTCGGGGGCGGGCTCGAGGGGGTCGTCCTCGCCCGCGTCCTCGAGGTGCACGCGATCGAGGGCGCCGACCGGATCCGTCAGGTCTTCGTCGACGCCGGCGGCGACGAGCGCGTCGAGATCGTCTGCGGGGCGCGCAACTTCGCCGTCGGCGACCTCGTCCCGCTCGCGACGGTCGGCGCCGAGCTGCCGAACGGGATGGTGATCGCCCGCCGCAAGATGCGCGGCGTCACGTCCGACGGGATGCTCTGCTCGGGCAGCGAGCTGCTCGTCGACGACGGGGTCGACGGCCTGCTGATCGTCGCCTCCACGGGGGGGCCGGAGGGCCCGTTGCCCGAGGGCCTCGCCCTCGGGCAACCGATCGCCGGGGTGCTCGGCATCGAGGCCGACGTCGTCTTCGACATCGAGGTCGAGCCGAACCGCCCCGACTGCCTCTCGATCGCCGGGATCGCCCGTGACCTCGCCGCCGCCCTCGGCCTGCCCTTCGCGCTCCCCGAGCCGCAGCTCAGCGAGTCCGGGCCGGGGGCCGCGAGCCTCGCGAGCGCCACGACCGCGGCGCCCGAGCTCTGCCCCCGCCTCGTCGCCCGCGTCCTCACCGGCGTGCGGCCGGTCGCCTCCCCCGCCGCGCTCGCGCGCCGCCTCGAGCTCGCGGGGATGCGCCCGATCAACTCGGTCGTCGACGCCTCGAACTACGTGATGCTCGAGCTCGGCCAGCCGACCCACCCCTACGACCTCGACCGCCTCGGTGGCGGCGGCATCGCGGTGCGCCCCGCCCGGCCGGGGGAGCGGCTCGAGACCCTCGACGGCGCGACGCACACCCTCGGCGTCGGCCCCGACGGGAGCGCGGTCGAGGAGCTAGTCATCACCGACGCGAGCGACGCGGTCGTCGGTCTCGCGGGGGTGATGGGCGGCGCCTCCTCGGAGATCACCGAGGGCACCAGCCGGGTCCTCCTCGAGGTCGCGGACTTCGACGCGCTCGTCGTCGGCACGAGCGCGCAGCGCCACCAGCTGCGCACCGAGGCCTCCGTCCGCTTCTGGCGGGGCACCGACCCCGCGGGGCTGGAACGGGCCGCCGCCCGCTTCTGCGAGTTCGTCACCGCGGCGCAGGTCGCCGCCGGCCTCGACCCCCCGGCGGTCGCCCCCGGGCCGCTCAGTGACGGCCCCGGGCGCCCCGCCCCGGCCCCGATCGCGCTGCGCCCCGCCCGCCTGAACGCCCTCCTCGGCACCGCCCTCGGGGTGGAGGCGATCACCCTGCTGCTCGAGCGCATCGGCTTTCGCGTCGCCGACGCGGGCGGGGTCCTCGAGGTCACGCCGCCGACCTTCCGCCCCGACGCCCGTCGCGAGGTCGACCTCATCGAGGAGGTAGCCCGCCACCACGGCTACGCGGCGGTCGCCCGCACCGAGCGGCGCTCGCCGAAGGTCGGCCGTCTCACCGATCAGCAGCGGGCGCGGCGCGAGCTGCGCCGCGCGCTGCAGGGCCTCGGCGCCTCCGAGGCCTGGACGAGCTCGCTCCTCGACCCCGCACTGCTCGGCCACCTCGGGATCGGCGGCGGGGCGCTGCGCGTCCGCAACCCGGTCGTGAGCGGCGAGGACACGCTGCGCACCCACCTCCTCCCCGGGCTGCTCGCCGCGTTGGCGCGCAACGAGGCCCGCCGCTCGTTCGCGCTGCGCCTCTTCGAGATCGGGAAGGTCTTCTCCCGAAGCGGCGAGGAGCCGAGCGAGCGCGAGCACCTGGCGCTGTTGCTCGCGGGGCCGGGCGAGGGCGCGGCGGGCGCGGTCGCCGCCTGGCGGGCGCTCGTCGACTGGGCGCGCATCGACCCCGCGGCGCACTCCGGCCAGCCCCTCGAGGGCACCCCGCCGCCGCTCGCGGCGGGCCTGCACCCGACCCGCAGTGGCCTCGTCGTCGCCGCCGACGGGCCGCTCGCCGCCCTCGGCGAGGTGGACCCGGAGGTCGCGGCGCGCTTCGGCCTCTCGCCGAGGCCCGTCGGGGCGCTCGTGATCGACCTCGAGGCCTTCCTCGCGCTGGCGCGGCGCGACGGCCACGCCCGCCCGGTGAGCCGCTACCCCTCGGCCGACATCGACCTCGCCTTCGCGCTCCCGGCGAGCGTGCCGGCCTCGGCGCTTCGCAAGGCCCTCGCCGCAGCCGCGGCGGAGCGCCTCGAGTCGATCGAGCTCGTGGACGTCTACCGCGGGCCGGGCCTCCCGGCGGAGAGCCGCAGCCTCGCCTTCCGCCTCCGCCTCTCCGCGCTCGACCACACCCTCTCCGAGGAGGAGATCGGCGAGATCCGCGGGCGGTGCATCGCGGCCGCCGAGCAGCAGCTTTCCGCCACACTGCGCGGTTGACCTCGCGCGATTCGCGCGCAAGGCCGCGTCGCGGGCGCGACCACGGCGAGCGCCGCGAGCGCCACGGACACCCCGCTGACCTGGGCAACCGCTCCTCCGCCACCCAGCTCGGGGAGGTGGGCCGATAGTTCGGCCGTTGAATAGATCGCCCGCTATTGAATCAAATAAGAAGATCGTTTCCCGCGCTAAGGGAAAAAAGATAGTCCGCTTGGGCTTGCAATTACCTGTTAGTTATCCGTTATCGTTCCGTGATCTGTTCAGCGGTGCGGCGGGGCACCGGGGTTCTCGGGGGAGACGACGATGAGCAGCAGCGCCAGCAACCGTGCGCGGTGCCGCCGCGCCGCCGCGCTCACCGCCCTCGCGGCGCTCGCGCCCGCGCTGCTGCCGGCCGCCGCGGGAGCGACGGCCCTCGCGCCGCCGGCGATCGCCTCGCGCGCCGTGCGCTGCCCGTGGACGACGGCCGCGGCCGGCGCGCAGTCGAGCCCGGCGGTGCTCGCCCGCGAAGTGGTGGCGCGCATGACGCTCGCCGAGAAGATCCGCTTCGTCGACCTCGCCGCGGGCCTCGGCTACGAGAACCGCAACACCGGCGTGCCGCGGCTGTGCATACCGATGCTCACCTTGGAGGACGGGCCGAACGGCATCGCCTACAACGACCGCGGCGTCACCCAGCTGCCGGCCTCGCTCGGCCTCGCCGCCACCTTCGACCCCGCCCTCGCCCGCGAGTACGGGGCGGTGATCGGTGAGGAGGCGCACGCCCAGGGCGTCGACGTCGTGCAGGGTCCCAACCTCAACCTCGACCGCGTGCCGACGAGCGGCCGCGCCTTCGAGGCCTACGGGGAGGACCCCTACCTCACCTCGGTGATGGGGGTCGCCGACATCGAGGGCATCCAGTCCGCGCACGTGATGGCCGACGCCAAGCACTTCACCGCCTACACCCAGGAGACCGACCGCCTCCACCTCGACCAGGTGATCCCCGCCCGCGCCCTCGAGGAGCTCTACCTCGCCCCCTTCCGCGCCGCGGTCACCGAGGGCCACGTCGCCTCGGTGATGTGCGCCTACGGCCAGATCAACGGCCGCTACGTCTGCCAGGACCCCTCGCTGTTCAGCACGCTGAAGCGCGCCTGGGGCTTCCAGGGCTTCGTCCGCTCCGACCTCGGCGCCGTCGAGGACCCCGTCGCCGCCTTCGACGCCGGCCTCGACGCGCTGAAGCCGGCGGCGACCGCGATCCTCGAGCGGGCGGTCACCGACGGCGCGCTGCCGATGCCCCGCCTCGACGACGCCGTCGGGCGCATTGTGAAGGAGATGTTCGCCTACGGCCTCGTCGCGCATCCGCCGACCGGCCACCCCGACACACCCGTCACCGACGCCGCGGCCTCCGCCGTCGCGCTGCGGACAGCGGAGCGCTCGGTCGTGCTGCTGAAGAACGCGAAGGGGGTGCTCCCCCTCTCGGGGGCGGCCGACCCCTCGGTCGCGGTGATCGGCGCGGACGCCGCCGAGGGCGCCTCGACGGCGGGCTTCGGCAGCGCGCACGTCCTCACCGCGTCGGTGATCACCCCTCTCGGGGCGCTGCGGCGCTGGCTCGGCGGCGGCGTCGCCGTCGGCTACGAGCCCGGCGGCCCACGCCTCGGGAGCTCGGCGGTGCACCTCGCCCTCAACCTCTTGGTGCCGCGGATCGCGCCCGCCGGCCACGCCTTCGCCCCGGCCGCGACCCTCGGCGTCTCGCCGCTCTCACCCGGCTACGACTCGGCCGAGTTCGCGGCCACGGCCACCACCCCGGGAAGCGGCGCCGGCTGGTATGAGGCGGAGCGCTCCGTCTCGCCGGCGCACAGCGGCCTCTACACGATGTCGGTCACCGGCGGCGGCGACAGCTTCGTCTACCTCGGCGGCTCCCTCGTCTTCGCCGACCGCGGCATCCATGGGCGCTCCTCGTGGTCGACGCCGCTCACGCTCGTCGCCGGCCGGCCGACGAGCGTCCGCCTGCGCTGGTTCGCCCGCCCCGGCATCGAGACCCCTTCGATCGGCCTCACCGCTGTGGGTACCCTCATCTCGCGCGCCGTCGCCCTCGCCCGTCGCAGCGCGGTCGCCGTCGTCTTCGCCGACGACTACAGCTCCGAAGGGGTCGACCGGCCGGGCCTCGACCTCCCCGGCGACCAGAACGCGCTGATCTCGGCCGTCGCGGCGGCCAACCCCCGCACCGTCGTCGTGCTCAACACCGGCGGACCGGTCCTCATGCCCTGGCTCTCCAAGGTCGCCGGCGTCGTCGAGGCCTGGTACCCCGGCCAGAGCGACGGCACCGCGGTCGCCGCCGTGCTCACCGGCAAGGTCGACCCTTCGGGGCGGCTGCCGGTGACCTTCCCCCGAGGCAACGGCGCCGACGCCGTCCTCACCGCCGCCTCCTGGCCCGGTGTCGCCGGGCGGGTGCAGTTCGGGCCGGGCCTCGCGCTCGGCTACCGCTCCGACGAGGAGCTGCACGAGCGGCCGCTCTTCGCCTTCGGCGCCGGCCTCTCCTACACGAGCTTCGCGCTCTCCTCCGCGAGCGTCGCCGCCACGGGCGGCGGCGCCACCGCGACGGTGACGGTGACCAACACCGGCCACCATTGGGGCACCGCCGTCGTCGAGGGCTACATCGGCTTCCCCGCGTCGGCCGGCGAGCCGCCGCGCCAGCTCGCCAGCTTCGGGCGTGCCCACCTCGCGCCGGGGCAGTCGACGACGCTGCAGCTCCCCGTTTCGGGGCGCGCCTTCCTCGCCTGGCTGGGCGGCCGCTTCCAGAGCGTCGCCGGCGAGTACACCCTCTCCCTCGGCTGGTCCTCGCGCGACCTGCCGGTGGCCCTCACCCTCCCCGCTCCCGGGCGCGGCGCGCCCACGGTGAGCCTCGGCGGCGCGCCGCCCGCCCTGATGCCGCTGTAGCGACGGGGGCGCCCTCCGGGCGGCCGGTGTACCTTCCGTTCGACGGAAGCGCCGGAGCGGGAGGTCGGAGATGGCGGGACGGGCTGGGGCGGGGTGGCGGCGGTGAGCGGCGCGGCGGTGAGCGGCGAGGAGCCACTCGACCTCGGCGGTCGGGTCGTCCTCGTCACCGGCGGCGCCGGTGGTCTCGGGCGGGCGATGGCGCGGGCGCTCGTCGCCTCTGGTGCGCGCGTCGTCCTCGCCGACGTCGCGGCGAGCGGCGTCGGCGCCTTCGCCGACGAGCTCGGGCCGCAGGCCCTCGCCGTCGCCGCCGACATCAGCACCCCGGAGGGGGTGAGCGCCGTCGTCACCGCCTCCGAGAGGGCCTTCGGGCCGGTCGAGGTGCTGGTGAACAACGCCGGCATCGGCATGGGCGTGGTGCGCGCCGGCGACCGCTACTCGCGGCCGATCCACCTCTTCGAGGTCGAGCCCGAGCACCTGCGCGCCTTCTTCGCGGTCCACGTCTACGCCCCCTTCCTCCTCACCAAGGCGCTCGCGCCGCAGATGGTCGATCGCGGCTTCGGGCGGATTGTGACCGTGACGACGAGCCTGTCAACGATGATCCGCCCCGGCAACGCCCCCTACGGGCCGATGAAGGCGGCGAGCGAGGCCTTCACCGCGATCGCCGCCGGCGACCTCGAGGGCACCGGCGTGACGGCGAACATCCTCGTGCCGGGCGGGGGGGCCGACACCGCGATGGTCCCCGAGGTCGCCGGCCGCTCGCGCGCCGGGCTGGTCACCCCGGAGAAGATGGGGCCGCCCGTCGTCTGGCTCGCCTCGGACGAATCCGCGGGGGCGACGGCGCGTCGCTTCCTCGGCCGCCTCTGGGACCCGGGCCTTCCCCGAGCCGAGGCAGCCGCGGCCGCGGCCTTCCCGATCGCCTGGCCCCTCGAGACGAGCTGAGGGCTTTGGCGGCGGGCCCGCTCGCCGCTCGCCGCTCGCCGCGACGGGGCACTCCTAGCATGGGGCCGTGGGCGAGGCCGAGGCGCGAGACGACACCGAGGCGCACCTCGCGGCGCTCGCCGCGGAGGTCGCCGAGCTGCGCGCCGAGGTCGCCCGCCTGCGGGCGAAGAACGCCGAGCTGCTGCGCACGGCGGCGCTGCGCGACTTCGAGCGACCGCCGCACTACCAGTGACCGGCGGGGCCGGCGACGTCAGGCCCGGCTCAGCACCACCACGGGGATGCGGCGCGCCGTCTTCTCCTCGTACTCCGCGAAGCCCGGGAAGTCGCGCTTTTGCTGTTCCCAGATGCGCTCGCGCTCCTCGCCCTCGGTGACGCGCGCCGTCGCGGGGAAGGTCTCGCCGGCGACCTCGACGGTCACCTCGGGATGGGCCGAGAGGTTGCGGAACCAGTCGGGGTCGCTCGGCGCGCCGGCCTTGCTCGCAAAGACGGCGTAGTCGTCGCCGACGCGCTGGTAGGCCACGGGGTTGATCCGCTCGAGCCCGCTCTTCGCGCCGTTCGTGTGCAAGAGCAGGAGCGACATGCCCGCGAACTGGCCACCGACGGCCCCGGCGTTGGCGCGGAACTCCTCGATGACGGCGCGGTTCCAGTCGCCCGCCGATGCCACTGGGTCGTGATCCGTCACTGCTGTCTCCTTGACCGCCGGTAGTTCCCGGGCACTAGCCCCGTTCTACCCGACCTCGCCGCCTGCCGTTCGACAGGTGGTGGTGCGGCGCCGCTCGCGGCGGGGGCCACTGCCGGACCGTCTGCGAGGAGCGACGGCCAGCGTCGCGGCCCTCCCGTCGACGCGGGCGTGTTCG